>DATMTO010000153.1:0-4955 GCA_035564055.1 Rhodocyclaceae bacterium
GGTCGGCATTGAATGCTTCGGTCAGGCCAAGAATCGGGTCGCGCGGTGCCATTTCTACGTTGGCGAACAAGGAACTCATCGTTGGTTTTCCTAAGGACGTACAGGTCGGAATCGGGTAAGGTGTGGCTTCCTTTGGCGAACCGGCAAGGGAACTCCCGCCTTCCGCATTCATCCAAACGAACTCAGCTAAAATCCTAGCTGAAAAATCGCAATAATTTTACCCGTGATCGTCGAGTTTCCCAATAGTCCTTACAAGCTGTTCCAACCTTTTCCGCCGGCCGGGGATCAACCCACGGCTATCGGGCAATTGGTCGAAGGCATCGAAGATGGGCTGATGTATCAGACCCTGCTCGGGGTGACGGGTTCGGGCAAAACGTACACCATGGCCAACGTGATCGCCCGCCTGGGGCGGCCGGCCCTGGTGCTGGCGCCGAACAAGACATTGGCGGCGCAGCTCTACTCTGAGTTTCGAGAGTTCTTCCCCGAGAACGCCGTCGAGTATTTCGTTTCCTACTACGATTACTACCAGCCTGAAGCCTACGTGCCCTCGCGTGATCTTTTCATCGAGAAGGATTCCGCGATCAACGAGCACATTGAGCAGATGCGCTTGTCGGCGACCAAGAGTTTGATGGAACGGCGCGATGTGGTCATCGTCGGTTCGGTCTCGACGATCTACGGTATCGGCGACCCGGTCGATTATCACAGCATGGTGCTGCACCTGCGCCAGGGCGAGAAGCTCGGCCAGCGCGACATCATTCGCCGTCTCAGCGAAATGCAGTACGAGCGCAACGACATTGAGTTCAGCCGCGGCACCTACCGCGTGCGCGGCGACGTCATCGACATCTTCCCGGCGGAAAATGCCGAGAATGCCTTGCGCGTCACGCTGTTCGACGACGAGCTTGAATCGCTGGCGCTGTTCGATCCGCTCACCGGCCATATTAAACAGAAGATCGGTCGCTTTACCGTCTATCCCTCCAGTCACTACGTGACGCCGCGCAGCACGGTAGTGCGCGCCATCGAGGCGATCAAGCAGGAGCTGCGTGAGCGTGTGAAGCAGTACACGGAAGAGCATAAGCTCGTGGAGTGCCAGCGCATCGAGCAGCGCACCCGCTTCGATCTTGAAATGCTCGACCAGCTCGGCTTTTGCAAGGGCATCGAAAACTATTCGCGCCACCTGTCCGGCCGCAAGGCGGGCGAGGCGCCGCCGACGCTGATCGACTATCTGCCACCGGACTCGCTCTTGTTCATCGACGAGTCACATGTCACGGTGACGCAGGTGGGCGGCATGTACAAGGGCGACCGGTCGCGCAAGGAAAACCTGGTCAACTACGGTTTCCGCTTGCCGTCAGCGCTGGACAACCGTCCGCTCAAATTCGACGAGTTCGAAAAGCTCATGCCGCAGACCGTGTTTGTATCGGCGACGCCGGCGGATTACGAAACCCAGCATCAGGGACAGGTTGTCGAGCAACTGGTACGCCCGACCGGACTAGTTGACCCGCAGGTGATCGTGCGTCCGGCGATTACACAGGTGGATGATCTTCTGGGCGAACTCAAGCTGCGTATCGCCAAGAATGAGCGCGTTTTGGTCACGACGCTGACCAAGAAGCTGTCGGAGCAATTGACGGAGTATCTGGCCGACAACGGTATCAAGGTGCGTTACCTGCATTCGGATATCGACACGGTCGAGCGCGTGGAAATTCTGCGCGACCTGCGCCTGGGTGAGTTTGATGTGCTGATCGGTATCAATCTGCTGCGCGAAGGTCTGGATATTCCCGAAGTCTCGCTGGTCGCGATTCTGGATGCCGACAAGGAAGGCTTTCTGCGTTCTTATCGCTCCCTGATTCAGACCATCGGCCGCGCTGCGCGGCACTTGAATGGCACGGCGATCTTGTATGCCGACAGAATGACCGATTCGATGAAGAAGGCCATCGACGAGACCGAGCGGCGCCGGGCCAAGCAGATCGCTTTCAACGAGGCCAATGGCATTACGCCCAAGAGTGTGCACAAGCGCATCAAGGACATCATCGACGGCGTCTACGCGGAAGAGGACGGTCAGCGCGAACTCAAGGTGGCGGAAGCTGCCGCGCGTTACGAGGCAATGAGCGAGAAGGCCATGGCCAAGGAAATCAAGCGGCTGGAAAAGGCCATGCAGGAGCATGCCAAGAATCTGGAGTTCGAAGAGGCCGCGGCTGCGCGCGACGAGCTGCTCAAGCTGAAGGCGCTGGCCTTCGGCGGCGAAGCGCATGATGCGCCGCTGGAGCCGGGCGCATGAGTCCGGACGGCAAGCCCAGCGTCCTGTTCGTCTGTTCCGGCAACATCTGCCGTTCGCCGACGGCCGAAGGCATTCTGCGCAAGCGCGTCGGCGAGCTGGGACTCGACGTGGTGGTGGATTCAGCGGGTACTCACGGTTATCACGTCGGCGATGCGCCCGATACACGGGCGGTGCGGGCGGCAGAAAAGCGTGGCTACAGCATCGGCAACCTGAAGGCGCGCAAGCTTTCGACCGAGGATTTCGAGCGTTTCGATTTTGTGGTGGCGCTCGACGACGAACATATGCGCCTGATGCGGCGTAATTGTCCGCCGGAGCTGCAGCACAAGCTCTACGAGATGATGGCGTTTGCGCCCGATGCGGCGCATCGCGAAGTGCCGGATCCCTATTATGGACCGGCCGACGGATTCGAACTGGTGCTCGACCTGCTTGAGAGTGCCGTCGACGGACTGCTCAAGGAAATTCAGGCCAAATCCTGAGCGTGACCTGAGTCTTATTTGGTCAGGATCAGCTTGTTCTCGCGGGTGATGCGCAGGAGATAGAGGTTGCCTTCGTGCGCGATGCGCAAGGTGTTCTGATCCTGGAACAGCTGCTCGGTGTAGACCAGCGGCGGCTGACCGTTTTCTCCGGGCGTGAGCGTAATGACGAAGGGCGCTTGCTCGCTGTCCATGATCATCCTCGTTCGCTGCTTAGTGCTTGCTGCTCGGGGTGGTGACAAAGCCGAATTTGGCGAGGCCGGCATCGCGGCTGGCGCCCATCACTTCGGCGATTTTCTCGTAGCGTGCCTCCTTGTCGGCCGACATATGCACCTCCGGCTGCGGCTCCATCTTCGAGGCGGCTTCAAGCTTGGCTTTCAGCTGCTCGTCGGTGACGGGCGCGTCGTTCCAGTAAGTCTCGCCATTGGCCTTGACCGTGAGGCGTATGGTTTCCGGCTTCTGGTCCAGCGCAGCGGCATTCACCTGCGGCAGGTCTACCTTGATGGCCTGGGTCATCAACGGTGCGCAGACAATGAAGATGATGAGCAGCACCAGCATGACGTCGACCAGCGGCGTCATGTTGATTTCCGACATGGGCTGGTTGTTGCCCGAACCGAAGTCTCCTCCGCCGAAAGCCATTACTTGACTCCCGTCAGGCGCTTGCCGTTGCCTTGGGTGCTGCCGATGGCGCGGCCGGTGGTGAAGTAGGTGTGCAGGTCGGTGGCAAAGGCGTCGAGCTCGGCATTGACGACGCGCAGCCCGCGGCTCAGGGCGTTATAGGCGAGCACCGCAGGAATGGCGACGAAGAGACCGGCGGCAGTCATGATCAGTGCTTCGCCTACAGGGCCGGCCACCTTGTCCAGGCTGGCCTGGCCGGTGGCGCCGATACTGGCGAGTGCATGATAGATGCCCCACACCGTACCGAACAAGCCGATGAACGGCGCGGTCGAGCCGATCGAGGCGAGGAAAGTGAGGCCGTTTTCCAGATGGCTGTTGGCGCGGGCGATGCCTTGGCGCAGAGCGCGGGTCACCAGCTCACCCAGCGACAAATGCGCATCCAGATGCGGATGGTCGGTGCTGTGGTCGTTGAAGTGGCGCACCGCCTGCGAGGCGCGCTGCGCGACGAAGGCAAAAGGTTCGGCCGGAGCGATACGGATCAGGCCATCCTCGAAGTTGGAGGCTTGCCAGAAGCTCTCAACCAGCGGTCCGGCCTGGCGGCGCAGGCGGAAGATCTGCCAGCTCTTGGCGGCGATGACGGCCCAGCTGGCAATCGACAACGCGATCAGGATGAGGGCAACAGCGTGAGAGACGAAATCTCCCTGCGCCCAGTAGGCGCTGAGGCTGAAGGATTCGGACATGCTTATTTCTCCAGAATGAATGGCATGGGAACGATGACGCTGGCGGCGACAGCTTCGCCGTTGCGTTTGGCCGGAACGAACTTCCAGCGCTTGATGGCTTCGAGAGCGGCGCTATCCAGGCGCTCATAACCGGACGAGCGCTTAAGCGACACTTTGCTTGGCAAACCGTCCGGTTGCACCTGCACCTCGACCTCCACGCGACCTTCTTCGCCGAGGCGGCGCGACATGGCGGGATAGGCCGGGCGCGGATTGTTGAGATAGGCCGCCTGGAATTGCGGCTGAGAGTCGGCCTGAGTCGGATTGGGCTTATCCGCGCCGCTCGGCGCTGCCGTGCTCTGCACCTGGGTGGTAGTCGGCGTTGGTGCAGCCTGCTCGCGGCTGATGGCCGTCTTGCTATCGGCCGGGGCGATCTTGGGTACGGGCGTCGGCTTGGGTTGTTGCTTGACGACGGGTTGCGGTTTTGGGGCCGGCGCCGGCGCGGGCGGCTCATGTGTCGCCGGGGCCATGGGCAGCAGCGTCACGTTGAAGAGTTCGGGGGCCTCGGGCGTCGACGGTTTGAATAAAAGCACGGAGGCAAGAACGAGCATATGACAGACCAGCGCAATCGCAGTCCAGCGCCCCATGCTGCTCCAGCTGGCCGAAGTCAGGTCAATGAGAGGCAGGGCCGAAGCGGACATGTCTGTCGATCCGGTCGAGAGCTCGACCCCTTTGCGCGGTTTTGGCGAGTGAGTCATGCCAGTGTCTGGTGCAGCAGTTTCCATCTGGGCGAGGCGAACATACGCATTAGTCGGGGCATCCGGGGCATCAGCTGGTGCCGCTAGGTTGCCATTACACAATAGCCATAAACCGCTC
>DATMTO010000154.1:0-3217 GCA_035564055.1 Rhodocyclaceae bacterium
TCTGTTCTGCCGCCGCCGTTGCCGCTGATTGCCGGCAGCATCGTCAGCCTGGTTTTCGCTGCCTTGCTGGCCTGGTATTTCTCAAGGCCCATCCGCAGCCTGCGGCGGGCCTTCGAGGCGGTGGCGGGTGGTGCGCTGGAAACGCGGGTTGCCGATGGCATGGGCCGCCGCCAGGATGAGCTGGCCGACCTGGGCAAGGATTTTGATCGCATGGCGGCGCGCCTGCAGGCCGTGGTCGAAGGACAGCAGCGCCTGCTCCATGACGTTTCCCACGAGCTGCGCTCGCCGCTGGCGCGGCTGCAGGCAGCCGCCGACCTGTGGCGACAGCAGCCGGAGCGGGCCGAAGTCCTGATCGAACGCGTCGAGCGCGAAACTGCGCGCATGGATCGTCTGGTCGGCGAGCTGCTGACGCTGGCTCGGGTCGACAGCGGCATGGCGATGGACGCGTCGATACCGGTCGATCTTGAGGAGCTTCTGCACGGCATTGCGCAGGACATCGAGTTCGAGGCCTTGCGCCGGCGCTGCCGGGTCGATCTGGCACTCGATTCGCCCTGCTGGGTGAGCGGCAACCAGATGCTGTTGCATCGCGCCTTTGAAAACGTCGTACGCAACGCCTTGCAGCATTCGCCGGATGGCAGTGTCATCGGCGTGAGTGCGCTGACGCGCGGCGGTCTCGTCTGCATCGAAGTGCTGGATCAGGGGCCGGGTGTGGCCGAGGCGGATCTCGCCCGGATATTCGAGCCCTTCTTCAGCAGCCTTTCAGACACGGCCGTGGCCGGTTACGGGCTGGGATTGGCGATCACGCGGCAGGTCATCCGTGCGCATGGCGGCCAGGTCTCTGCCGCCAACCTGCCCGGTGGCGGCCTCTGCGTCAGTTTGTGCTTGCCGCGGCATGAACACGCGGCGGCCGAAGGGGTTTAGCCGAGCTTGGCCCGCTCTTCGCGCTGGATGTGCGCCATGAACTTCTGCACCAGGTTTTCCTGGGCGGCGCTGAGGCGCACGAAATGGCAGCCGAGGCGCTTGAGCTGCCGCGTGCCCTTGGTGATCTCGCCGGCATAGCGAACCGCCAGCGGCGCCTTCAGTTCGCCAAAGCCCTTGAATTCGATACGCACGTCCGCGAACTCGGTGCCGAGTTCGCAGGGGAAGGCCAGCTCGGCTATTTCCAGACCGACGCCGCCAATGCCGATATCGACCGTGGCCAGCTCCATGGTCTTGCCGTCATGCGTGATGAAGCAGGTCGGGCGCTGGGTCATGGGCAACACCAGGCGGAAGAATTCGCGGCGTTGCAGACGAACATATTTTTCGGGCAGCTTGACCGCGAAGGCCGGCCGACCTTCGTAGGTCGTCGCCTGCGGCTTGCCGCACAGAAACTGATTGCGCACCCCGCCCGGCATGGCGACGAAGAAGTTGCGCTCGCTCTGCAGGAAGCGCTTGTTGACCTCTTCGCTGCTGCCCCAGTCGAAATAAAGCAGGCTCTGCTCTTCATCGAGATCGAGCAGGATGGTCAGGATGGTGTCCTGGCCTTCATTGAAGCTGACGCTGAGCTGATCCTTGTCGTTGATCAGTTGGCGCAAATAGAAAATGATTTCCCGCCGAAACGTGATGGTGAAGGATTCGACACTTTCGTCGATGGGCAGGCTCATGGGGTAGTGCTCAGAAAACTGTTGACGTTGCTGTTGATGGTGTCTGCCAGGGCCGGGTTCATGCAATCGAACAGGGCCAGATTGGGCAGCGAATTCAACCATGTGATCTGCCGCTTGGCAAACTGGCGAGTTGCGAATATACCTCTATCCCGCAGTTCTTGGGGTGGGATTTCCCCCTCCAGCATCTCCCATACCTGCCTGTAGCCAACACTGCGCATCGAGGGCAGATCGGCCCGTAGCACGTACTTGGCCCGCAGGGCGCGGGTTTCCTCGATCAGCCCTTGCGCCAGCATCAGATCGAAGCGCAGGGCGATGCGCTCATGCAGCCAGGCGCGGTCGGTGGGCATCAGCGCAATGGCGAGCCGTTTGTAGGGAAAGGGCTGCGGCGCCTGGGCGGCATAGATTTCCGCCATGGTCTTGCCGGTCAGGCGCACGACTTCGAGGGCACGCTGAATCCGTTGGGCGTCGTTGGGTTTGAGGCGCGCCGCCGAGGCTGGATCGAGCCTGGCCAGCGCTGCGTGCATGTGCGGCCAGCCATGGACGGCGGCTTCGGCGTCGATCTGGGCGCGGACGGCGGCGTCAGCCTTGGGCATGTCGGCCAGCCCCTCGGTCAAGGCCTTGTAATAGAGCATGGTGCCGCCGACCAGCAGCGGAATCTTGCCGCGTGCCGTGATGTCGGCCATGACGGCGAGGGCGTCCGCGCAGAAGCGCGCCGCAGAATAGCTTTCTTCCGGACTGATCAGGTCGATCAGGTGGTGCGGATACTTCGCCAGCGTCTCGGCATCGGGCTTGGCCGTACCGATATTCATGTCGCGAAAGACCTGGGCCGAGTCGATGCTGATCAGCTCGACCGGAAACCGGTCGGCCAGCTGCATCGCCAGCGCGGTCTTGCCGCTGGCGGTAGGACCCAGAATGAAGATGGCTGGAGGCAAGCCGCTCATCATTGGCCTCGCAGGAAGAGACGGTCGAGGTCCTTCATTGTCAGCTGTGCCCAGGTCGGTCGACCGTGGTTGCACTGGTCGGCGCGCTCGGTGGCTTCCATATCGCGCAGCAGCGCATTCATTTCCGGAATGGTCAGGCTGCGATTGGCCCGCACCGCGCCGTGGCAGGCCATGGTGGCGAGCAGCTCGTTGCGGCGTGCATCGATCACGCGACTGGCCGGCTGTTCGCGCAGGTCGCCGAGCAGGGCACGGATCAGCGCCGGCACGTCGCCGTTGGCCAGCAGGGTCGGCACGGCGCGAACCACCAGCTCCTGCGGGCCGGCGGCGGCGAGCTCGAAGCCGAGCTGACGCAGCGTCTCCTCGTGCTCCATGGCGCAGGCGATCTCGCCTTCGGAGGCGTGAATCAGGGCCGGGATCAGCAGCGGTTGCGAGGGTGGCGTGCCGGCGTCGAGCACGTTCTTGATGCGTTCGTAGAGGATGCGTTCGTGTGCCGCATGCATGTCGACGAGGACCAGCCCGGCCTCGTTCTGCGCCAGCACATAGACGCCGTGCAGCTGGGCGATGGCGTAGCCGAGGGGCGGGGCGGTCTGGCTTTGCGGCAGGGCCGTTGCCGCGTAGTCGGGCGCTGCGCCG
>DATMTO010000155.1:0-1846 GCA_035564055.1 Rhodocyclaceae bacterium
TCGCTCGTCGAACTGAGCCTGCCGCTCATCAACAGCGCCGGGGGCCTGTTCCTCAAGCTCGACTACCGGACAGATATCGCCTGGCTTGTGAGTGTGCTGGGTATTGTGCTGGCCGCAGGGCTGGTGGCAGCCCTTTATCCGGCCTTTGCCCTGGCGGCTTTCAAGCCGGCTCAGGTCCTGGCGTCCAGCCGTACGCCGGGGGGCGGCCGCATGGCGGGATTTTTGCGCGTCGGCCTGGCCATGGTGCAGTTCGCCGCCGTGGCCGTCGCCTTTGTCCTGATCATGGGCTTCATGCTGCAAATTCAGCATATCCAGAATGCCGACATTGGCTTCCAGCGTGACAACCTGATGATCGTTCAGTCGATACGTGACAATGCCGTCAGCCAGGCGCAGCGCGAAAGCTTCATTGCCGCTGCCCGCACCTTGCCCGGCGTCAGCCACGCCGCCATAGCCAATGCCATTCCCGGTGACCAAAGCACAAGCAACAGCTCGAATATCGTTCGCCCCGGTCAGGTCGATAGCCCGACCCTGTCGCCAACGGTGAACTGGTCGATTGTCGGTGAGGATTACTTCCAACTGCTTGGCGCCAAGGTTCTGGTTGGCCGCGTTTTCGACGCGCAGCGCGGCGAGGACCAGAAGTGGGCCGACGACGGCGCGGGAGACAAAAGCCGTGTCTACAGCGTCGTCATCAGCCGCCGTGCCGCAAAGGACATGGGCTTCGCCTCACCGCAGGCTGCGCTGAACCAGCCCGCCAGGTTCAATGACCATCAGGTGCGCATCATAGGTGTCGTTGAGGACATGCGCTTCTACAATCCGAATCAGCCTATCCCGCCGAAGCTTTACCTGTTCGATGTTCACGCTTCTTATGCGGTGGTCGGCATGGTGCGCTATCAGGGACTGTCCGAGCCGAAAATGCGCGAGCAATTGCGCAAGCTGTGGCGCCAGATCGCGCCTGACGTGCCGTTCGACGTCACGAGCGCGGCCGACAATCTCGACACCTATTACAAGCCCGAACGCGACCGCACGCACCTGTTCACCATCGGCGCCGGCATCGCCGCCCTGATCGGCTGTATCGGCCTCTACGGCATGGCGGCTTTCAATACAGGGCGACGCGTGCGCGAAATCGGCGTGCGCAAGGTACTGGGGGCCTCGGCCGGGCAGGTGGTTGGCCTTTTGTTGGTGCAGTTCCTGTTTCCGGTCGCCATCGCCAGCCTGATCGCCTGGCCGCTGGGCTGGCTGGCCCTGCATCGCTGGCTGATGCAGTTCGATGACGCGATCGCCATGCCGCTGTGGATCTTCCCGGTGTCCTCGGCGGCGGCGCTGCTGATCGCCCTGGTGACGGTGGCGGGCGTGGCCTTCGGTGCCGCCCGCACCGAACCAGGAAAGGCGCTGCGTCACGAGTGATCAGTCGATCAGCGGCGCGACCCAATTCTGGAATGCCGCAACGGCCGTCTCATGCTTCGGCGAGAGACGGCCGGTGTCGTAGACGCCGGCGTCAAGGTTTTGCTGCACCTTCTCGGCGATCCATTTGTCTTCGGCCGTCACCTGATCGGACATGGCGATAGTGGCATCCGGCACCGGTTCGCCGTCGGGCGTCAGGTAGAGATAATCGAGTTGGGTCTGCTTATGCCCCACTGGCGACATACGCTCGATCATCAGGCCGCGATTATAGACATTGATGCCGATATTGGGCCACACCCAGCCTCACAGGCCGTCATAGACCGCGCCTGATTTCGGTGGGGCGTCGTGCAGCACCGCGTGGCCTTCCACCGTCACCTTGTACTGTTCCGAGATGATCTCCGCATCTAACGAAGGGTGCATGGCCGGCACATGATAGCCTTCGAGA
>DATMTO010000156.1:0-2343 GCA_035564055.1 Rhodocyclaceae bacterium
GGCCACGGTGCATGCCGATGACCGCGCCAGCGTCACCGCCAGCGGCGATCCCGAGAACAGCGAATCGATCCGTGACTTCGCCGTGGCCTGGCTGCGCCGCGAACAGGATGCCGACCTGCAGGCCTTCGGCGTCAAGTTCGATGTGTTCTCGCTCGAGTCTGCGCTGTACACCGAAGGCAAGGTTGCCGCCGTGGTCGAGAAGCTCAAGGCCAACGGCTACACCTACGAACAGGATGGCGCCGTGTGGCTGCGCACCACCGACTTCGGCGACGACAAGGATCGCGTCATGCAGAAGGCCGAGGGCGGCTACACCTACTTCCTGCCCGACGTTGCCTACCACCTCGACAAGTGGAACCGCGGCTTTACCAAGGTCGTCAACGAACAGGGTGCCGACCATCACAGCACCATCACCCGCGTCCGCGCGGGCCTGCAGGCCCTCAACGTGGGCATCCCGCAAGGCTGGCCGGAATATGTGCTGCACCAGATGGTCATGGTCATGAAGAATGGCGAGGAGGTGAAAATCTCCAAGCGCGCCGGCAGCTATGTGACCCTGCGCGACCTGATCGACGAAGTCGGTCGCGACGCCACGCGCTACTTCCTGGTGGCACGCAGCCCGGATTCGCAACTGGTGTTCGACATCGACCTGGCCAAGTCGCAGAGCAACGAGAACCCGGTCTATTACATCCAGTACGCGCACGCGCGCATCTGTTCGGTGCTGCAGCAGTGGGGCGGCGATGTCGCCGGCCTCGCCACGCACTCGCTTGAACCTCTGAATGACGAGCGCGGCCTTGCTCTGTGCGCCCGCCTGCAGGCCTGGCCGGAAACCGTGGCAACCGCCGCGACCGACTACGCGCCGCACCAGATCGCCGTTTATCTGAAAGACCTTGCCGCCGATTTTCATGGGTGGTACAACGCCGAACGCATGCTCGTCGACGATGAAGCCGTCAAGCATGCGCGCCTCGCACTCGCCGCCGCCACGCGCATCGTCTTGCGCAGCGGCCTCGATCTGCTCGGCGTTTCGGCCCCGGAGAGCATGTAAACATGAGTAAGACTTTTGATTCGCAGCGCGGCAGCACCCTGGTCGGCATCTTCGTCGGGCTGGTGCTCGGCGTCGTCATCGCCGCCGGCGTGGTCTGGTACCTGAACCGCAGCCACAGTCCCTTCCAGAACAAGGACAGCTCGCCGCATCCGACCGAGAAGGGCAAGCCCGGCGCACCTGCCAATGCCGCCGAAAGTCTGCCCGCCAAGCCCGGCGAAAAGGACAAGCAGCGCTTCGATTTCTACAACATCCTGCCCGGTGGTCAGGACGCCGCACCGGCACCCAAGGCAGCGCCGCCCGATGCCGCTGCCGACGCCCAAATTGTTAGCGAACGTTACTACCTGCAGACCGGCGCGTTCCAGAAAAAGGACGAGGCCGAGAACATGAAGGCCCAGCTGGCGCTGGTCGGCGTGGATGCCACAATCTCCGAAGCGACGATCCAGGACAAGGGCAAGATGTATCGCGTTCGCAGCGGCCCTTACAACAAGGCCGACGACATGAACCGCGTCCGTGCTCAAATGTCACAAGGCGGCATCCAGGCCACCGTCGTCAAGACCAAGGATTGATGCAAGCTGCCGTCACCGCACTCAACTTCAAGGATCGGGCATGAAACTCAAATCGCTGCTGTACCTCTTCGCCGCCACGCTCACCCTGGGCTGGACCGCCGCCTACGCGCAAACGCCCAAGGCGGGTGTCGACTATTCGGTCTACGAGATTCCGCAGCCGACCGATGCGGGGCCAGGCAAGATCGAGGTAACCGAATTCTTCTTCTACACCTGCCCGCATTGCGCGGACATGGAACCGTTGCTGGAAAAGTGGGCCAAGGCCCTGCCCAAGGACGTGAGCCTGCGCCGCGTGCCGGTGCTGTTCCGCCCGCAGCTGGCACCCTATGCCAAGCTCTATTACACGCTCGAAGCCCTGAACCTGACCGACAAGCTGCAAGGCGAAGTGTTCGTCGCCATTCATGAGCAGCGCGTCAATCTGGGTGATGAAAAAGCCCTGCTGGCCTGGGTTTCCAGCAAGGGCGTGGATGCCGCCAAGTTCTCCGAGATTTACAACTCCTTCTCTGTGAACAGCAAGGTATCGCGCGCCGACCAGATCACCCGCGCCCACAATATTCCGGGCACGCCGGCCATGGTCGTCAATGGCAAGTACCTCGTGTCGCAGGGCGATCATGCCCGTCAGCTGCAGGTCGTCGACTACCTGATTGCCAAAGCGCGCAGCGAACAAAAGAAGTAAGCGTGAGCGCCGACGTCGATCAGGCGCCGCAACTGCCCGTGCCGCGCGACAACGCGCCCGCACGG
>DATMTO010000157.1:0-2904 GCA_035564055.1 Rhodocyclaceae bacterium
TTCGTGGAGCCCAGGATTTACCTTGCTTCCCGCAGCCCGCGCCGGCGTGAATTGCTGACGCAGATCGGCGTTCCCTTCAGCCTTTTGCTGTTCCGTTCCGAACCGCGCCTCGATGAGCAGGTGGATGAGACGCCGCTGCCCGGCGAGGTCGTCGACGATTATGTGCTGCGCGTGGCGCGGGCGAAGGCCGAGTTCGGTACGCGCCTGCTGCAGTCGCGCCATTTGCGCCCGGCGCCAGTGCTGGCGGCCGACACCACGGTGGAGCTGGATGGCACCATCTATGGCAAGCCGGCTGACGCGGCTGCAGCCACCTCGATGATGAAGAAGTTGTCCGGGCGCACCCATCGCGTGCTTACGGCGGTTGCGATTGCCTGGCAGGGCAGGATTTTGCACCGGCTCAATATCAATGAAGTACGTTTCCGGGAACTCTCGGATACCGAAATCCGTCATTACGTGCAGAGCGGCGAACCGATGGACAAGGCCGGCGCCTACGGCATCCAGGGTCACGCGGCGATGTTCGTGGCGGAAATGCGCGGCGAGCATTCGGGTATCGTGGGGCTGCCGCTGTGCGAGACGACCTTGCTGCTGCGCGAGATCGGCTACCCGATCTGAAGATCGTTCACGATAAGGCATGCGCTGCATGCCTTGCGGTGAGAGATTTTTCGAGGTTCAGTCATGGATGATTATCTGATCAACATCACCCCGATGGAGTCGCGGGTGGCACTGATGCAGCAGGGTGTGGTGCAGGAGCTGCACATCGAACGTTCCTACAGCCGCGGTATCGTCGGCAACATCTACATGGGCAAGGTGGTGCGCGTGCTGCCCGGCATGCAGTCGGCCTTCGTCGAGATCGGTCTCGAACGCACCGCCTTCCTGCACGTTGCCGACATCTGGGAAGAACGCCAGGGCAATTCCGACGCGACGCGTCCGATCGAGCGCATCCTCTCCGAAGGGCAGTCCATCGTCGTGCAAGCCTTGAAGGACCCGATCGGAACCAAGGGCGCGCGCCTGTCCACGCAGGTCTCGATCGCCGGGCGCCTGCTGGTCTATCTGCCGCGCGAAAAGCACATCGGCATTTCGCAGCGCATCGAAGAGTCGGAGCGTGAAGCCCTGCGCACACGTATCCAGAATCTGCTGCCTGAAGGTGAGGAGGGCGGCTATATCGCCCGCACCATGGCCGAGAATGCCAGCGATGAGGAGCTCAAGGCCGACATCGCCTATCTGCGCCGTCTGTGGGCTGAAATCCAGAACCGCGCTGGCCAGGCCAAGCCGCCCAGCCTGCTGCATCGAGACCTGACCCTCGCCCAGCGCGTGCTGCGCGATCTGGTCAGCCCGGAAACCAGTCGCGTCGTCATCGACTCGCGCGAGAACTTCATCAAGCTGTCGGCCTTTGCCAAGGAATACATGCCGCAGGTACTCGATCGCCTTGAGCATTACACCGGCGAGCGACCGCTGTTCGACATGTATGGCGTCGAGGACGAGATCCAGAAGGCACTGGCAAGACGCGTCGACCTCAAAAGCGGCGGCTATCTGATCATCGACCAGACTGAGGCGATGACGACCATCGACGTGAATACCGGCGGCTACGTCGGTTCGCGCAACTTCGACGACACCATCTTCAAGACCAATCTCGAAGCGGCGCAGACCATTGCCCGCCAGCTGCGCGTGCGCAATCTGGGCGGCATCATCATCATCGATTTCATCGACATGGATACCGACGAGCACCGCAACGCCGTGCTCGCCGAACTCAACAAGGCCCTGGCCAAGGATCACACGCGCATCACCGTGTCCGGCTTCACCCAGCTCGGCCTCGTCGAGATGACGCGTAAACGCACGCGCGAATCGCTGGCGCATGTGCTGTGCGAAACCTGCCCTACTTGCGGCGGCCGTGGCGAAGTCAAGACTGCGCATACCATCTGCTACGAAATCCTGCGCGAACTTCTGCGCGAATCACGCCAGTTCTCGGCACGCGAGTTCCGCATTCTGGCGACGCAGGATGTTATCGACCTTTTCCTCGATGACGAGTCGCAGTCGCTGGCCCAGCTCTCGGCCTTCATCCAGCGGCCGGTGTCGCTGCAGGCTGAAGTGGGCTATACACAGGAGCAGTTCGACATCGTTCTCATGTAGGTAACGAGGAAAGCGCCATGAATCCTGAATTCGACAGCCTGCTGCCCGAGCTCAAGCTGGATCGGCGCGGTTTTATTGCCACCGCCTTGGGCGGCAGCTTCGCGCTGGCGGTGCAGCCCATCGCCGCGCAGACCGTGATCGAGACCGACAGTGCAGGGCTGATGGCCGGCACCATCGAAGTTCCGGTTGCCGATGGCGTGATGAAGATCTATCGTGCTCAGCCGGCCAAGGGAAAGACCTTCCCGGTGATTCTGGTCATCTCCGAAATCTTCGGCGTGCATGCGCATATCGCCGATCTTTGCCGCCGCCTCGCCAAATCCGGTTATCTGGCCGTGGCGCCGGATCTCTTCGCTCGCCAAGGCGACCCGGCTCAGCTTACGAGCATTCCCGATATTCAGCAGAAGATCATCCGCAACGTGCCGGATGCGCAGGTCAAATCCGACCTCGATGCGCTCGTCGCCTGGGCGGACAAGCACGGCGGCGACGCCAGGCGCGTCGGCATCACCGGCTTCTGCTGGGGAGGCCGCATCGTCTGGCTGTACACCAATCACAACCCCGCGATTAAGGCAGGTGTGGCCTGGTACGGTCGCTTGCGCGGCGACGTCACCGCCAACACGCCACGCCATCCGCTCGACCAGGCCGACAATATGCAGGCGCCGGTGCTGGGCCTGTACGGCGGTCAGGACCAGGGCATTCCGCTGACCGACGTCGAGGCCATGAACGCCAAGCTCAAGGCTGCCGGCAGCCGCTCGTACATCCACGTCTATCCCGACGCCG
>DATMTO010000158.1:0-7950 GCA_035564055.1 Rhodocyclaceae bacterium
CAGCGGGCACAGTCTTCCATTCGACTTTCCAGACTCCGCAAGGGGGGGATTTTGGCTACAACGATGGTGCTCGGTCATGGCATGCGCCTGAACACGCTGCTGCAGGTGATCCTTGATTTCGGGTTTGTGTTCGTCGGCGTCCTGATCGCCGCCCTGTGGTGGCATAGCGGGTTGCCGGTCAGCATCGTTGCCGTGATTGCCTACGCGGTCCTGCTCGGACTCACCATGCTGGCCCTCAACGGCTGGCTGGGCATGTACCAGCGCATCCATCGCCGTTCAGTTGAAGATACGCGCGCCCGCGCCGTGCTCTCCCTGCATCTGTCGGTACCGATCGCCTACCTGCTGCTGGTGCTGCTGCCGGATACGCAGCTCAATCATCATCTACTCGAAATCTCCGGCATGGCGGCCATTTTCGGCATGCTCACCAATCGGGTCCGCTCCCTGCATCACCGCAGCGGTTCGATGGTGCTGCACCGGGTGCTCATCATTGGGGTCGGCAAGGAAGCCAAGAGCGTGGCCGATTCGCTGGGCATGGACGATCCCTCCGTAGAAATCAGCGGCTTCTATCCTGGACATCCCACTGAGGAGGTGCATGTCCAGCCCGAGCGCGTCCTCACCCGCGAGATGTCGCTCTCGGATACGGCCGTTGCGCTCAAGGTCGATGAAATCATCGTTGCCGTGCGCGAGCGCCGCGGCGGCGTGTTGCCCTTGCGCGAGCTGCTCGACTGCCGCATCTCCGGCGTCAAGGTCATGGACCTGTCCAGCCATTTCGAAAGCATGCTCGGCCAGATCCGCATCGACGCGCTCAAGGCTGGCTGGCTGATCTTCGGCGAAGGCTTCGATCAGGGTGTGCTGCGTACCAGCATCAAGCGTATCTTCGACTGCGTCTGCGCATTGGTGCTACTGGTCTTAGTAGCTCCTGTCATGGTGATCACTGCGATACTGATTCTGCTGGAAGATGGCGGGCCGGTGTTCTACAAGCAGGAGCGTGTCGGTCTCAACGGGCGCCTGTTCAACGTGGTCAAGTTCCGCAGCATGCGTAACGATGCCGAGAGCGACGGTAAGCCGCGCTGGGCGGTTGCCAACGACGATCGCGTTACGCGCGTCGGACGCTTTATCCGCAAGGTACGCATCGACGAGCTGCCCCAGCTCTACTGTGTGCTGAAGGGCGACATGAGTATGGTCGGTCCGCGGCCGGAGCGTCCTTTCTTCGTTGATCAGCTGACCAAGGAAATTCCTTTCTACACCGTGCGGCACAGCGTCAAGCCCGGCGTTACCGGCTGGGCCCAGGTGCGCTATCACTACGGCGCTTCTGTCGACGACGCGGTGCACAAGCTGCAGTACGACCTCTACTACGTCAAGAATCACACGCTGCTTCTGGATCTGATGGTGCTGTTCGAGACCGTTGGTGTCGTGGTCGGAGGCAAGGGTGCCCAATAGCGGGCCTCGTTCCAGCGCGCGCTGATGGATACCGGAACCGCAGGTCTGGCAAGCTGGAGCTACGGGGCGGCCGCCTTTGGCTATCTGCTGCTGTTCGTTTTCCTGCATCGTCGACCGTTCGGCGATCAGCCCGGCCGCGCCGGTCGCGCGCTGCTGTGGGCGGTGGCGATCAGCGCGGTGTGGGGTGGCTGCGGTCTGCTGCTGTCGCTGTGGGAGCGCGGGCCTTTGCTGCGCGCCTATCTGATCGCCGATGTGCTGCGCTACGGCGCCTGGTTCCTGTGCCTGACACTGATGTTGTATGCGCCCGAGCCGAACGCGCGCATCGGCATTCGCACCTTGCTGGCGCGACCATTGGCGCAGGTCGGTGCAGTACTGCTGGGCGTGTTCGCCGCCGGAGCGCTTGGGCTGGGCGTGATCGTGGCCTCGGTGCTGCAGGGCATCACGCTGTCCGGACTGGCGATGGCCGTGTTCATGCTGGTCCTGGTCGAGCAACTGCTGCGCAATGCCGATCCTGACGCACGCTGGAACTTCAAGCCGCTGTGGTTGGGACTCGCCGTCGTCTTCGTGTTCGACCTGCATCTCTATTCGGATGCGCTGATGTTCGGCCGCATCGATGGTGATGTGCTGGCCATTCGTGGCTTCGTGGTGGCCATGATTGCGCCGCTGATTTCGCTGTCCATCGCGCGCAACAAGCACAAGGCCATCCGCCTGGCGCTGTCCCAGACCGCGGTATTTCATTCGACCACCTTGCTGCTGGTCGGCGCCTATCTGCTTTTCGTTGCTGCCGCCGGTTATTACGTGCGCTACTTCGGCGGTGAGTGGGGCAGAGCGCTGCAGCTCATGGTGTTTTTTGCGGCCTTGCTGTTCCTCGTCTTCGTGGCATTTTCCGGTGCCATGCGGGCGCGCATCCGCGTCTGGGTCAGCAAGCATTTCTTCCGCTATCGCTACGATTATCGTCAGGAGTGGCTCAAGTTCACCAAGGCGCTCACAGTCGATGGCCAGGCCCAGGAAGTCGGTCAACATGTGATCCGCGGTCTCGCCGACATGGTGGAGAGCCCAGCCGGCGCGCTCTGGCTGCGTGATTCAGCAGGCAAATGCTATATCCAGGCGGCGCGCTGGAACTCTCCCGAAGTGCGCGACGAAGCCGGCGCCGACACGTCCCTGATCGGCTTCCTCAACGGAAGCGGCTGGGTCGTCAATATGGAGGAGTACCGGCACATGCCCGGGCGCTACAGTGGCGTCATCCTGCCCGACTGGCTGGTGGCGCTGCCGAATGCCTGGCTGATCGTGCCGCTGTCGACCGGCCGCGAGCTGATCGGTTTCGTGCTCCTGCACACAGCCCGGACTTCGCTCGACGTCGATTGGGAGGTCAACGATCTGCTCAAGACGGCTGGCCGTCAGGCAGCCGGCTTCCTTGCGCAGATGCAGGCTACCGAGGCTCTGCTGGAGGCCCGCAAGTTCGACGCCTTCAATCGCATGTCGGCCTTCGTCGTACATGATTTGAAGAACATCATCACGCAGCTGTCGCTGATGGTGAAGAACGCCGAGCGCCACCGCGATAATCCCGAATTCCAGCAGGACATGCTGTTGACCGTGCAGCACTCGGTCGAGCGCATGCGCCAGCTGATGTTGCAACTGCGCGCTGGCGCTGCGCCGGTCGCCGGCACCTTCGGCGTCAATCTGGCTGCCATCATCCGCCGCATCCAGCAGGACAAGTCTGCACAGCAGCCTGCGCTGCAGCTGAATCTGCAGGATGGGATCATGGCACGCGGTCATGAGGAGCGCATCGAGCGCGTCATCGGCCATGTGATCCAGAATGCGCTGGACGCGACGCCCGCCGACGGATGCATCGACGTTCTTCTCGACGTGCATGCGGGCATGGCCCGGGTCGAGGTGCGCGATACCGGCAAGGGCATGACGCCGGAGTTCGTGCGCGATCGTCTGTTCAAGCCCTTCCAGAGTACCAAGGAGGCGGGCATGGGCATCGGCGCCTACGAAAGTTTTCAATATGTGCAGGAGCTGGGCGGGCGTATCGAGGTCGACAGCGAGCTGAATGTCGGCACGCGTGTAACGATGGCCTTCCCCTTGTTTGAGGTTCGCAATGAATCGGATGTGCAGCGTTTGGAGATGGCATGAGCACTGAGAAACCCCGCCCACTGTTGATCGTCGAGGATGATCCGGCCCTGCAGAAGCAGATTCGCTGGGCCTTCGACCAGTACGAAGTGCTGCTCGCGGATGATCGCGAAAGCGCGCTGGTGCAGATCCGCCGCAATGCGCCGGCAGTGGTGACCATGGACCTGGGGTTGCCCCCGGATGCGGATTCCGTGTCCGAAGGTTTTGCCCTGCTGCAGCAGATTCTGGAGAGCGCCCCCGACACCAAGGTGATCGTGCTGACCGGGCAGAACGACCAGGCCAATGCGCTGCGCGCCGTGGCGCTGGGCGCCTACGATTTCTTCGCCAAGCCGTTTGAACCCGAGATCCTGACGCTGACCGTCGAGCGCGCCTTCCGCGTCTACGATCTGCAGCAGGAGAATCACCGCCTGCGCGCCATGCAACAGCCGGATGCGCTGGGCGGACTGATCACACGCGATCCGGCCATGTTGAAGTTGTGCCGCACGGTGGAGAAGGTTGCCACCAGCAATGCCACGGTGCTTTTCCTTGGCGAGAGCGGCACCGGCAAGGAAGTACTGGCGCGCGGTCTGCACGGCAGCTCGGCGCGGCGCAACGAACGCTTTGTGGCGATCAACTGCGCGGCGATTCCCGAGAACCTGCTTGAGTCCGAGCTGTTCGGCTACGAGAAAGGCGCCTTCACCGGCGCAGTGAAAACCACGCCGGGCAAAATTGAGACGGCCAATGGCGGCACGCTGTTCCTCGACGAAATCGGCGACCTGCCCATGCCGCTGCAGGCCAAACTCCTGCGCTTCCTGCAGGAGCGTGTGATCGAGCGCGTCGGCGGTCGCCAGGAAATTCCGGTCGATGTACGCATCGTCTGCGCCACCCATCAGGACCTCAAGGCCCTGATCAAGGAGGGGCGTTTCCGTGAGGATCTCTATTACCGCCTGGCCGAGATCGTGGTCGATATTCCGCCGCTGCGTGATCGTCTCGGCGACGTGGCTTTGCTCTCGCATGCCTTCGTCAAGCGCTTCGCCGCCGAAAACAATCGCGGCTCGCTGCTGCTGCGCGAGGATGCCTTGCGCCTGATCGAGACGCATCGCTGGCCAGGCAATGTGCGCGAGCTTGAAAACTGCCTCAAGCGCGCCGTGATCATGTCCGAAGGTGGGCATATCACCGCCGAAGACATCGGTCTTGAACTGCCGGCCGACAGCGAAGCACCGATTCTGGATCTGCGCCAGATCCGCGACGAAGCCGAGCGGCGCGCCATCCTGGCGGCACTCGGCCGCAGCAACGGCAATGTGGTCAAGGCGGCCGAGATGCTCGGCGTCAGCCGCCCGACCTTGTATGACCTGATGCACCGTTTTGGCTTGAAGCAATAAACTCCTCCAATAGCGCCACCGAACCGGAAAAGCGAGATCGACATGTCCATTTCTTCCCGTCGTTTTAACCGCATTGGTTTTACCCGAATGGCTGCGGCAATTGCCGTATCGGCCGCCTTGGCCGCCTGCGGTGACAGCCCCGAAAAACTGATCGAAGCGGCACGCCAGCATCTTGACAAGCATGATCCTGCGGCCGCCAGCATCGAGCTCAAGAATGCACTGGCCAAGAATCCCGATCTCGCCGAGGCGCGCTTCCTGCTGGGTCGCGCCCTGCTCGAAAGCGGCGATCCGGAAAATGCCGAAGTGGAATTGAAGAAGGCCGCCGACCTCAAGTACAACGCCGACAAGATCGCTGTCCTGATGGCGCGTAGCTTGGCCGGACGCGGCCAGTTCAAGAAGATTACCGACGAATACGCAACGCTGGAACCGGCCGATCCGCATGATCGCGCCGAGCTGAAGAGCAGCCTTGCCGTTGCCTACGCTGCGCAGGGAAAGCTCGATCAGGCCGGTGCTGCCTTTGCCGCCGCCACTGCGGCTCAGCCCGACTATGTGCCGGCCTTGCTCGGCCAGGCACGCCTCAAGGTCGCGGCGCAGGATACGGCCGGTGCCCAGTCGATTGTCGACAGCGTGCTGGCAAAGAATCCGAAGGATGTCGACGCACTGATGTTCCGCGCCAGCCTGCAGGCACTGGCGGGGCAGAAGGATGCTGCGCTCGCGACCTATCGCAGCGTGCTTGAAATCCGCCCGGCCACGACCGCCGCGCACAGCGCCCTGATCGTCGCCTATCTGCAGGACGGCAAGCTCGATGCCGCGCAGCAGCAGCTTGAGGCAATGCAGAAGGCCGACCCCAAGGGCGCCCAGACGATCTACATGCAGGGCCTGGTGGCGCTGCAGCAGAAGAAGCTGACGGTCGCCAAGGAGTCGGTGCAGACCTTGTTGCGGGCTGCCCCGAACGATCCACGCATCCTTCAGCTTGCCGGCGCGATCGAGTTTGAAAACCGCTCCGATCTGCAGGCGCAGGAATATCTGTCGCAGGCATTGGCACGCGATCCGCAATCGGAATTCGCCCGTCGCCTGCTGGTCAAGTCGTATCTGCGTACCGGGCAGGTGAACAAGGCGGTCGCTGCGCTGCAGCCGGCGCTGGATGGCAATGCACCGTCGTCGGCGATGCTGACGCTGGCCGGCGAAGCCTATATGCAGGCCGGCGACAGCGCCAGGGCCGAGAGCTATTTCAACCGCGTCAGCAAGATCGATCCTGGCAATGCCAGCAGCCGCACTGCCTTGGCGATGATCCAGGTATCCCGCGGTGACAGTCGCGGTACTGGCGAGCTGGAAGAAATTGCAGCCTCGGACAAGGGCTCGTCGGCCGATATGGCCTTGATCGCCACCCATCTCAATCAGAAGCGCTACGATCAGGCACTGACGGCGATTGCCGCGCTGGAAAAGAAGCAGCCCGACAATCTTGCGGTCTACAACTTGCGCGCTGCCGCTTTGCACGGCAAGGGTGATGTCGCCGGTGCACGCAAGAGTCTGGAGCAGGCGCTGAGCCGCGATCCATCTTATTTTCCTGCTGCCGCTGCGCTGGCGCGTCTGGATCTGATGGACAAGCAGCCGGATCAGGCGGCCGGGCGTTTCGAGTCGCTGTTGGCGAAGGACCCGAAGAATGTACAGGCCCTGCTGGCACTGGCCGAGTTGCGTGATCGACAGGGCAAGAGCAGCCAGGACGTCGTCGATCTGCTCAAGCGCGCCACCTCGGCAGCGCCGACCGACGTTATGCCGCGCGCCGCACTGATTGGCTACTACCTGCGTCTCAAGGACACGAAGTCGGCCGTGACTGCCGCCCAGGAAGCCATACAGGCTTTGCCGGATCGTCCGGAGATCCTCGATGCTGCAGGCCGCGCCATGCAGGAGGCGGGCGACTTCAATCAGGCGACCGGCCTCTACACCAAGCTGGCGACGCAGTTGCCGAACACGCCGCAGCCCTATCTGCGCCTGGCCGAAGTACAGCTGGCCGCGAAAAATCGCGAGGCCGCCCGCGAGGCCTTGTCGCGCGGCCTGGTGGCGCAGCCGAATTCGGTTCCCTTGCAGCGTGGAGTGGTCATCCTCAATATCGAGGAGAAGCGCTATGCCGAAGCGCTCAAGGGTGCGCGTGCCATCCAGCAACAGGAACCCAAGCAGGCGGTCGGCTATCTGCTTGAGGGCGATACCTATGCAACCCAGCGTCTCTGGAGCGAAGCTCAGACAGCCTATCGCAACGGTCTAGCCAAGGTACCTGACAGCAGCGAGCTGGCCTTGCGTGCACATACGGTGATCAGTGCTGGAGGCCAAACTGCCGAGGCTGCCAAGTTCGCCGACGCCTGGCTCAAGGCGCATCCCAAGGATCTGCCCTTTACGGTTTATCTGGCCGGCTCGGCCGCGAAGCGCAAGGACTATGCGCAAGCGGCAAACTACTACCGTCGCGCGCTCGACGTGCAGCCCGGCAATGCAGCAATACTCAACGACTATGCCTGGGTACTCGGCAAGATGGGTGATGCCAAGGCTATCGGCTATGCCGAGCAGGCCAATCGAATTGCACCCAATCAGCCGGCCTTGATGGATACCCTGGGCATGCTGCAGGTGGAGCAGGGGCAGGTGGCCAAGGGGACCGAGTTGCTACGCAAGGCGGTCGGGCTGGCGCCGCAGGAGTCGGATATTCGCCTCAATCTTGCGCGTGCCCTGATCAAGGGCGGCGACAAGAGTGGTGCGCGTACCGAACTCGAAAATCTGAGCAAGCTCGGCGACAAGTACGACAAGCAGGGCGAAGTCAGCGAGCTGCTGAAGACGCTGTGAGGATGTGATGAGAGTCGGCATCGTCCTGCTGTCGCTCGGGTTGGCGCTACCGCCCGCCGCGATGGCGGGCGCGCCGACGGGCAAAGTGGGTACGCAGTTCATTGCCCTGCGCGAAGAGGCGAAAGCCTACGAGCATGGTGAAGGCGTGCCGCGCGACGGCGCGCGCGCCGCCGAGCTTTACTGCGAG
>DATMTO010000159.1:0-15627 GCA_035564055.1 Rhodocyclaceae bacterium
CACGGTCGTTTCCACCGGCGTCTTGAAGCCCCAGCAGGCCGTCGCACTGGCCGCCTTCTTCAATGTCGTCGCCATCTTCATCTTTCACCTCAAGGTCGCGACCACGGTCGGCAAGGGCATTGTCGATCCGAGCATCGTCGACCCGCATCTGATTTTCGGCGCCCTGGTCGGCGCCATCGCCTGGAACATCATCACCTGGTACTACGGGATTCCGTCCAGCTCTTCGCATGCGCTGATCGGCGGCCTGGTCGGTGCCGGTATTGCCAAGGCGGGTCTTGATCCGCTGATGTGGGCCGGCATCGCCAAGACCGTGGTTTTCATCTTCATTGCCCCGGCCATGGGCTTTGTGCTCGGCGGCATCTTCTGGGTAATCATCTCGTGGTTATGTCGGGGCATGACGCCACGCAAGGTGGACCGATGGTTCCGGCGTATCCAGCTGGTGTCCTGTTCCATGTACAGCCTCGGTCACGGCGGCAATGATGCGCAGAAGACCATCGGCATCATCTGGCTGCTGTTGATCGCCACCGGCTATGTATCGCAGGGCGACGCGATGCCCCCGACCTGGGTCATCGTCATGTGCTATCTGGCCATGGGTATGGGCACCTTGTTCGGTGGCTGGCGCATCGTCAAGACCATGGGGCAGAAGATCACCAAGCTGCGCCCGGTCGGCGGCGCCTGTGCCGAAATGAGCGGCGCCATGTCGCTGTTCTTCGCCAGCCATCTTGGCGTACCGGTCTCCACGACGCATACCATCACCGGCGCCATCGTCGGCGTCGGCGCGGCGCGTGGCCCCAGCAAGGTACGCTGGGGCGTCACCGGCAGCATCGTCTGGGCCTGGGTGCTGACCATTCCGGCCAGCGCCGTGATCTCCGCAATCAGCTGGTATCTCGGCAGCGCCCTGTTTTAAGTCTTCACCGCAGTGCCATGAGCGATGTCCTGAACGCCTGTCAAAAGTGTGGCGCCTGCTGCGCGACGTACCGGGTGTCGTTCTACAGTGGCGAGATGGATGAGTTCCCGGGCGGCATCGTGCCGAGCGGACTGGTCGAGCAAATCAACGACGTCATGGCCTGCATGCGTGGTACCGAGCGGCATCCGGTGCGTTGCGTGGCGTTGCGCGGCGAGATCGGCGTAGAGGTCGGTTGCGCGATCTACGAATTCCGCCCTTCGCCGTGTCGCGACTTCGCTCCGTATGCCAATCTGGGGCAGGGCGACGAGGCCTGCGCCGATGCACGTCGTCGTCACGGTTTGCCGCCTTTGCCCGGACTGACTCCACAGGCCTGAACCGGGATGCCGGCACATCGCAATGATGTGTTTCACGTGCATGTTTCGCGCTTTGGCGATTGAGGCGGGCAGGGTTTTTCGGTATCATTTGGCTTTCCCGCACCTGCTTCGTCATGACTAAATACGTCTTCGTCACCGGTGGTGTCGTGTCCTCTCTGGGCAAGGGCATCGCCGCCGCGTCGTTGGGAGCCATTCTGGAATCCCGCGGCCTTCGTATCACCCATCTCAAACTCGATCCCTACATCAACGTCGATCCCGGAACGATGTCTCCGTTCCAGCATGGCGAAGTCTTTGTGACTGAAGACGGCGCCGAGACCGACCTGGATCTTGGTCACTATGAGCGTTTTACCCACGCCAAGATGGGCAAGCGCAACAACTTCACGACCGGCCAGGTGTATGAGGCGGTGATCAAGAAGGAACGCCGCGGCGAATACCTCGGCAAGACCGTTCAGGTCATTCCGCACATCACCGACCAGATCAAGGCCAACGTCAAGGCCGGCGCTGAAGGCGCCGATGTCGCCATCGTCGAAGTCGGCGGCACCGTCGGCGACATTGAGTCGTTGCCTTTCCTGGAAGCCATTCGTCAGATGGGTTTTGAAGAGGGCCGCGACAATACCTGTTTCATTCACCTGACCCTGCTGCCGTATATTCCCACTGCGGGCGAGCTCAAGACCAAGCCGACCCAGCACTCGGTCAAGGAGTTGCGCGAGATCGGGATTCAACCGGACATCCTACTGTGCCGTGCTGACCGGCCGATTCCCGAGGAAGAGCGTCGCAAGATCGCGCTGTTCACCAATGTGCAGCCGGAAGCCGTGATCTCCTGTCTGGACTCCGATTCGATCTACAAGATCCCGGGCATGTTGCATGACCAGATGCTCGACGGCATTGTCTGCCACAAGCTGAATATCCTCGCCAAGGCCGCCGATCTGTCGGTCTGGCACAAGCTCGTGGATGCGCTGGAACATCCCAAGGCCGAGGTGAATATCGCCTTTGTCGGTAAGTACGTCGATCTGACCGAGTCGTACAAGTCGCTGACCGAAGCCTTGACGCATGCCGGTATTCATACCGAGAGCAAGGTCAATATCCATTACATCGACTCGGAAGAGATCGAGAAGAACGGTACCGATGTCCTGGCCAAGATGAATGCCATCCTCGTGCCGGGTGGTTTCGGCCGTCGCGGCACCGAAGGCAAGATCGCGGCGATTCGCTATGCGCGCGAGAACGGCGTGCCCTATCTCGGGATCTGCCTCGGCATGCAGCTGGCCGTGATCGAGTATGCACGCAATGTCGCCGGCCTCGAGGGTGCGCACAGCACCGAGCTCAATGACCAGACCCCGCATCCGGTCATCGCCCTGATCACCGAATGGCTGGATCGCGAGGGCAAGGTCGAGAAGCGCAGCGAGAACTCCGATATCGGCGGCACTATGCGCCTGGGCGGGCAGAAGTGCGCGCTGTCTGAAGGTTCGCTGGCGCGGGAAGTGTATGGCAGCGCCGTCATCACCGAACGCCATCGCCACCGCTATGAAGTGAACAACACCTACCTGCCCAAGCTGGAGCAGGCCGGTCTGCGCATTTCGGGCAAGTCGTCGGAAGGCAAAGAGCTGTGCGAGATGATCGAGATTCCCGGCCATCCCTGGTTCATGGCCTGCCAGTTCCATCCGGAATTCACCTCGACGCCGCGTAACGGGCATCCGTTATTCAAGGCTTTCGTCAAGGCTGCACTGCAGCACAAGGTCTGAGATTTCGCCGCCAAAGCTGCAGATATGGGCGCCTAGGTGGCGGGTTTTTACAATATCGGGTTGGGGTGCGTCCTGTAGGATGGCCCGCTTGAATACGTTTTAAAGTTTGTTAGGACATAGCCATGAGTGCAATTGTTGATGTCGTCGCCCGCGAGATTCTGGATTCGCGTGGCAATCCCACCGTCGAAGCCGACGTCCTGCTTGAATCCGGTGTGCTCGGCCGCGCCGCCGTGCCGTCCGGTGCCTCTACCGGTTCGCGTGAAGCCATCGAGCTGCGCGACGGCGACAGTGGCCGTTTCCTCGGCAAGGGCGTGTTGCGCGCTGTCGAGAACGTCAATACCGAGGTTTCCGAAGCCATCATCGGCCTTGACGCCGAAGATCAGGCCTTCATTGACCGCACCCTGATCGAGCTTGACGGTACCGACAACAAGTCGCGCCTCGGCGCCAATGCCATGCTGGCTGTGTCCATGGCCGTGGCCAAGGCCGCTGCGGAAGAGTCGGGTCTGCCCCTGTACCGCTACTTCGGCGGCAGCGGCGCCATGTCGATGCCGGTGCCGATGATGAACGTCATCAACGGCGGCGCTCACGCCAACAACAGCCTCGACATTCAGGAGTTCATGATCCTGCCGGTCGGCGTGAAGAGTTTTCGTGATGCCTTGCGTTGCGGTGCCGAAGTCTTCCAGCATCTGAAGAAGCTGGTCGACAAGAAGGGTTACCCGACCACCGTCGGCGACGAGGGCGGCTTTGCCCCGAACGTGTCTGGCAACGACGAAGCCATCGAACTGATCCTCAAGGCCATCGAGACCGCCGGCTATACGCCGGGCCAGGACGTGGTATTGGGTCTGGACTGCGCCAGCTCTGAGTTCTTCAAGGACGGCAAGTACATCCTTGCATCGGAAAAGCTCGAACTCGACAACAAGGGCTTTGCCGACTACCTCGGCAATCTGGTCAGCAAGTACCCGATCATCAGCATCGAAGACGGTATGGCCGAAGGCGACTGGGATGGCTGGAAGATCCTCACCGACAAGCTCGGCAAGGACGTGCAGATTGTCGGTGACGACCTGTTCGTGACCAATCCGCGCATCCTCAAGGAAGGCATCAGCAAGGGCATCGCCAACTCAATCCTGATCAAGATCAACCAGATCGGCACCCTGACCGAGACCTTCGCCGCGGTGGAAATGGCCAAGCGCGCGGGCTACACCAATGTGATCTCGCATCGCTCGGGCGAAACCGAAGACTCGACCATCGCCGACATCGCCGTCGGTCTCAATGCCGGCCAGATCAAGACCGGCTCGCTGTCGCGTTCCGATCGTATCGCCAAGTACAACCAGCTGCTGCGTATCGAGGAAGATCTGGGCGATACCGTGACCTATCCGGGCCTCGACGCCTTCTACAACATCCGCAAGTAAGAAGACAGTGACGTGCGCTCATTTCACCCAGAGGTGGACTCAATGGGGAGCGGCATAGCCGCGAACCGTAGTCACTCCTGCGCTCGGAGCAGGGGCTGGGGGATGAGTAACCCGCTGGTGGCCTATGGCCACTTCCGCCTGCATCCGGAGGGCGCATGAGGAAGTGGCCTACGTGGATATTGCTCGGCCTGATCGCAGTCCTGCAATATCCCTTGTGGCTCGGCAAGGGCGGGTGGCTCCGGGTCTGGGACATGGACAAGCAGTTGGAAGCGCAGCAGGATGTGAACCAGAAACTGGAGCTGCGCAATGCCGGTCTCGACGCGGAAGTGCGCGATCTCAAGAACGGTTACGAAGCCATTGAGGAGCGTGCGCGCTACGAGCTGGGCTTGATCAAGCCGGGTGAGGTTTTCGTTCAGGTTCCCCAGAAGAGCAAGCCCTGAGTTTCCGACGTCGCATGAAAAAAGCCCGCGCTTGAGCGGGCTTTTTGTTTTCCGGTTCGGCTTACTTGTGCAAGTGCAAGGGTCGGCCCGCATGTTCCGCCGGTGTGGCGCAGGCCTTGCAGCTGTCGCAGCTGCCGCAGGCACCACTGCTTTCGAGTTTCTGTGCCATTTGGCGTACGCGCGTCTCAGACAGCCCCATGCCGCGGCTCATACCGGAAAGCGGGGCGATCAGCGAACGCTTGAGCGCGGCCGGCATGAAGCGCCAGAGCGCATAGGCTATGGCGAGGCCGACAATGACGGCGACAATGAGTTTCTGGGTATCCATTTTGATCTCCTGTGCTAGCCCCAACCCAGCGCGACGGCGATGCGGTAGGTGATGAAGGAAGCGATGTAGGCCAGCGCAAACAGGTAGCCGGCCATGATCAGGGGGTAGCGCCAGGAGTTGGTTTCGCGCTTGACCGCCGCCAGCGTGGACAGGCATTGCGGTGCGAACACATACCAGGCCAGCAGCGACAGGGCGGTCGCCAGCGACCAGCTTTCTGCGATCAGCGGCTGCAGTGCACCGGCGACGTCGTCGCCGTGGGCTGACAGCGCATACACGGTGCCGAGCGCGCCGATGGCGACTTCGCGTGCGGCCATGCCCGGTACCAGGGCGATGGAGATCTGCCAGTTGAAACCGATTGGCGCGAACACCGTTTCGAGCGCTTGACCGATCTGGCCGGCATAGCTGTACTGGATCGCCGGGCCGGTGGCACCGGCGGGTGCATCCGGCACGCTGGAAAGGAACCAGAGGATGATCATCAGCGCCAGAATGATGGTGCCGACGCGACGGATGAAGATGCTGGCGCGCTCGTACAGACCGAGCGCCAGGTTGCGCAGGCTGGGCAGGCGATAGGACGGCAGTTCCATCAGCAGCAGCGTCGGTGTGGCATTGCCCCGAAAGTGCTTGAGCGTCCAGGCGACCGCCATGGCCGAGACGATGCCGGCGACGTAAAGGCTGAACAGCACCAGCCCTTGCAGATTGAAGATGCCGCCGACGGTTTTTTGCGGAATGAAGGCGGCGATCAGCAAGGCGTAGATGGGTAGGCGCGCCGAGCAAGTCATCAGCGGCGCAATCATGATGGTGACGAGGCGATCGCGCCAGTCGCCGATGGTACGTGTCGCCATGACACCGGGAATGGCACAAGCAAAACTCGACAGCAGCGGAATGAAGGAGCGGCCCGACAGGCCGACCGTGCTCATGACGCGATCGAGCAGGAAGGCTGCGCGCGGCAGATAGCCCGAATCTTCAAGCGCCAGAATGAAGAAGAAGAGAATCAGGATCTGCGGCAGGAACACCAGCACGCCGCCGGCGCCGGCGATGATGCCGTCGGTGATCAGGCTCTGCAGCATGCCCTCGCTCATGTGCTCCTTGACCAGTCCGGCAAAGCCATCCATGAAGGCGCTGATCATGTCCATCGGTGCCTCGGCCCAGCTGAACACGGCCTGGAACATGAGGAACAGCGTTACGGCGAGAACCAGCATGCCCCATGCCGGATGCAGCACCACGGCGTCGATTCGGTCGTCGAGACGATTGTCGATGGCGGGCGTGGTGACTGCCTGGGCAAGGATGCGGCGTACTTCCTGCTGGGTTGCCATGACGGTACCCACATCGGCCGGCTGCCATGCAGACGGCGAAGACGCAGCGGTGACCTGATGCGCCTCAAGGCGGGCGAGCAGGGCTTCGGCGCCGTGATTCTGAATGGCGATGGTTTCCACCACGGGCATGCCGAGCTCGCGCGACAGCACCTCCGTATCGATGACAATCCCCTGGCGCCGCGCCGCATCGCTCATATTGAGCGCCAGCAGCATGGGCAGATTGAGCTGCTTTGCCTCCAGCACCAGGCGCAGATTCAGCTTGAGGTTGGTGGCGTCGGTAACGCAGACCAGCAGGTCGGGCCGTGCTTCATCGCTGCGCGCGCCGGTAACCACGTCGCGGGTGATTTCCTCGTCGGCGGACAGCGCATTCAGGCTGTAAGCGCCCGGCAAGTCGAGCAGACGGATGGTGCGTCCGCCGGCGGTGGCGAAGTGGCCTTCCTTGCGCTCGACGGTGACGCCGGCATAGTTGGCCACTTTCTGGCGGCTGCCGGTGAGCAGATTGAAGAGCGCGGTCTTGCCGCAATTTGGATTGCCCAGCAGAGCGACATGCAAGGCGGCGGCGTTGCTCATTACGCTGCCTCCACTTGAATGAAGGCCGCTTCGTGGCGGCGCAGGGCGAAGGTGGTGTGGCCGAGGCGTACGGCAATGGGTTCGCGGCCTGGATGTCCATGGGCGACCACGCGCAGGATTTCTCCCGGCAGGAAACCGATCTCGATGAGGCGGAGGACGAGGTGCTGCTCCGCTTCTGTGGCCGGGGTGACGATATGCGAGATGCGTGCAGGAACGTTGCGCTCAAGATCGCAAAGGCTTAAGCCGGGGGCCAGCAGGAGGGGCGAGGTGGCTTGATTCAAGGGAGACCCGTCGTTTTTGGGCAGACACATATGCCTGCTCAAATAAGAATGGTTCCCATTATAGCCCGAACTGCGATGGCACGGGCCATCGCAGCGTCTTGCCTCGCCGAATTTCTGCGACTGCGATCAGTCGGTCAACTCGATCTTCCCGTTGATATTGACCTGAACCTGGCTTTCGCCGCCTTCGACCGGCATCGGCGCTGCTTCCGCCGCCATCAGTGCCTTGCCACGGAACATCGGGTAGACCGGGCCGCGATTGCTACTGCCGACATTCAGTTCACGAATCTTGTACTTCTTGCCGAGGGCGCCGGCAATCAGTCCGGCCCGTTCGCGGAAGGCCTGGATTGCGCCGATGGTGGCATCGGCCTCGGCCTTCTGTGCCGTTTCCGGGGCGGGTGTGGCGTTGATCTGACTGACACCGAGGCTGCTTTGCAACTTGCCCAGCAGCTCGGCGAGGGCAGGGGCGTCGCGCGAGTCGAGTTGGATTTCGCTGCGCATGCGCCAGGACTCAATGCTGCGCTCGTTCTTGCCGTAGACCGGGTTGGTATAGGTGCTGCCGGTACGCACCTTGACGCTGGGGTAGTCCTTGGCGACGGCCAAGGCCGCAGCGATTTGCTGATTGACCTGACGCGCCAGTGCGGCCGAATTGGCATTGCTGGCTTCGGCAAATACGGTGGCGTGGAACAGGTCGTTGGCTGTCGGGCGGCTGGCTTCGGCCGCGAGTTCGACCAGCGTGCCCGTGGCTGAGGTGGGGGCGGTCTGGGCGAACAGCGGGGCGCTGGTGGCGAGCAGCAGGCAGGTGGTCAGGGCATGGCGCATGAAAATCCTTTCAGTGGGGCGTGTCGTTGCGTACTGCCGCGGCCCATTGCCGATCCTTTTCTTCCGACAGCAGGCGTGCGGCGCGACGTGAGATGTAAGACCGGCGTGCCGCTTCCATGTTCCCCTTGCTGTCGGCAGTCACCCTATTCCACAGCGCCAAGTCGGGGCGGTTCTGGTCCAGCTCCTGTTCGGCGACTGCCATGAAGGGCTGGAGGGCCGGGTTGATGGAGGGCGCCAGCGGAATGTCATCGACGTCTTCCAGACGGCGGCGTCGACGCAACAGATAAAACGAGAGCAGGGCGAGCGGAATGAGCCCCCATGCATAACGCGTCACGAAACCGGGTTGCGGGGGCGCTATTTGCTTTGAGGACCGCGGCACCGGTGGTGGCGCCGAACTTTCAGGTGTGTCCGGTGTTGATACCGATGGGCTCGATGCCGTAGCCACGATAGCAGGATCCGGGATGGGTGCGGCTTGCGCTAGGGGCACCGGTGCCGGATGCTGTGCTCCGCTGACGCCTAGCCGTTCGACCCAGTTCACCGGTAGAGCCATGTTTAAATCCTGTCCATTCCGCATGGCGAAGGTGGTGATGCCGACGAGGCGCCCGCCAGCATCAAACAGGCCGCCGCCGCTGGAGCCGGGCGAGATGGCCGCATTGGTCTGGATGATCTTGCCGTCCTCCACCGGTCGTAGCGCTGTAATCAATCCGTTGCTCAGGCTGACTTGCGGGGGGGAGTAGGTTTTTTGCTTCGTGATCGCAGAGACGCCGACAATATTGCCGATTTCATTCGGTGCGCCGATTGTATAAACGACGTCACCGACGCTGAGTTTTCCGGGATCGCCGAATTCCACCGGGCGGGCTTCAAGGTTGCGTACTGCGATCAGGCATAGGTCCTGCGCACTGTCGCAGTTTGCCATCTGTGCCTCGAACAGATTGCCATTGATATAGACGTCGTAGCGATGGCCTGGAAGAAGCACATGACGATTGGTGACCATGGTCTGAGGTGCGACAGTGACGGCGCTGCCTGAGCCCACGATCTGTCCATCGAAGGTACTTACTACGACAATGCCTACGCTACGGCTCGCTTGCGAATACACGGCGTTGGCCGTCTGCGCAGCGGCTGGCAGGCTCAACGCGGTGAGGAGCGCGAAAATCAGGAGCGGCAGGGAACGCAAGGTTTTTGCGTACATGAATTCCTCCAGAACGGTTATGGAATTCTAGCGATATGAAACCCTGTCCGGGCTTACCGTTTGTCGGCGTTAAGCGGTGGGTTGTCAGTCCAGCGCTTGCAACTCCTCCCGATAACGCTGCCAGGCCTCCACATAGTGGGTGGCGGTGGCGCGCAGGCGGGCCACTTCCTCCTCGTTCAAGGTACGCAATACGCGCCCGGGCGATCCGACCACCAGCGAGTAGTCGGGAATCACCTTGCCTTCCGGAATCAGCGTATTGGCGCCGATCAGGCAGCCCTTGCCGATAACCGCCCGATTGAGAATAACGGCTTTGATGCCGATCAGGCTGCCGGCGCCAATCGTGCAGCCATGCAACATGGCCATGTGACCGACAGTGACGTGGTCGTCGAGCGTCAACGGCACGCCGGGGTCGGCATGCAGTACCGAGCCGTCCTGCACATTGCAGCTGGCGCCGATGGTGATGGTCTCATCGTCGCCGCGGATCACGCTGTTCCACCAGATGCTGCTGTTCTCGCCCAGCGTCACGGAACCGATCACGGTTGCATTGGGGGCGACCCAGCTCTGCTGGGGCAGCGTGGGACGTCGATGGGAAATGGAATAGATGGACATGAGGAATTTCCGGTTCGGTTTTATCCGCGATTCTAGAAGGCGCCAAAGATTTGATCTAGCCCCACGAATTGCCTGTGCGTGGCAGGCATAATTTAACTTCTTCATTCGGAGCCAGAGATGGAAGTCGCCGCGACACATCAGTTGAGCAAGCAGGAGCTGGATCAGGTCTTGTCAACGTTCGAAATTCCGACCTGTCCTGCCATGGTCGCCGAGGTAATGGCCGAAGCACGCAAGGACGAGCCCGACATTCGCAAAATCGCTGCAGCGATTACTGCCGATGTCGGCATGTCGGCGATTACCTTGAAGATGGCAAATTCCGCGCTGTTCAGAAGCGGCTCATCCATCAACAATGTGCACCGCGCCCTGGATCGTCTAGGTATGCGCAACGTCCTCAGCGTGGTGCTCGGCGTCGCCCTGCGGTCAAGCATGCAGGGGTTGCCCTCGGCAGAGATCGAACGGGTCTGGGCGCGTACCTCAATCCTTGCCCAGTCCTGCGGCATTCTGGCGCGCAATCTGTACGGGATTCCACCCGACGAAGCCTACACCTACGCGCTTTTTCACGATGCGGCAATTCCCTTGATGCTGAAGCGCTTTCCCAACTATCCAAAATTGATTGCTGAGGCAGCAGCGCGGGGGGAAAGCCGCATCCAGGCCGAACGTCAGTTGCCGTGCACGCATCCCATCATCGGCTCCCTGCTGGTGCGTAATTGGGGCCTGCCGCTCGATGTTTCTTTGGCCATCCGTTTTCATCACGAGCCGGATGTCTATACCTTGAGCGACGAAACCCTGCCGGGCACAGCACTATCGCTGATCGCCGTGGGACAGGTAGTCGAACAAGTGATGACCGAAGTTATGCCAGATCAAGAAGACGAGGTAGGCGAGGCCATGTTTATCGAGGCCATGCGACATCTTGGCATGCCACTCGAAGAGCGAGACTCGATTGCCGACATTGTGCGCAAATCTATCGCCGACGCATCTGCCTGAACGAATTGAACTACCTGGCGCACGTCTATCTTGCCGGCGATGCCGACAGCGACCGCCTTGGCGGGCTTTTGGGCGACTTCGTCAAAGGTCCGCTGCCGTGCGGCTTGCCGCCGGATCTGGCGGCAGGTGTTGCCTTGCACCGGCGCATCGACAGCTATGCCGACGTCCATCCAGCCTTTCAGCGCAGCCGTGCGCGGGTCAGCCCGGCGCGGCGTCGTTATGCCGGCGTGATGGTGGACATGTTCTACGATCACCTGCTGGCCGCGCATTGGCACGCCTATTCGAGCGAGCCGCTGGGGCAGTACAGCCTGGCGGTGTACGACTTGCTCGACGCTCATGCACCGGTACTGCCGGCGCGGCTCGCCGAAGTGAGGGTATGGATGCGCAAGGGCGATTGGCTGAGCGGCTATCGCACCTTACATGGCACCGGCGAGGCAATCGACCGTATCGCGCGGCATCGTCTTTCGCGTCCCGGCACCCTACCCGGTGCCATCGAGGAGCTGGCGGCTGATTATTCGGGGTTCAAGGACGACTTTGTCGAGTTCATGCGTGATGCGATTGCCATGACTGCGCAGGTGCGGGCCGGCCGCTGAGCTTAGCCGACGCGCACGCTCAGCATGCTGATGGTGCCGAGGTCGATGCCCTGGATCGGAAAGTTGATCGAATCTTCAGCCTCTGCCATGCCGGCAATGTAGAGCAGGGGCAGGTAATGCTCCGAGGTCGGGATGGCGAGCAGGGCTTGCGGATCGAGTCCGGGATAGTCCATCAACGCGGCATGGTCGCCGGCCGTCATGCAATCCATGACGCGTTTTTCGATACGTGCCGACCATTCCGGCGCTGTCTGCCCGGCTTGCCACTGGATCAGGCGCAGGTTGTGCACCACGTTGCCGCTACCAATGACCAGTACGCCTTCGTCGCGCAACGTACGCAGGCGTCGGCCCAAGGCGTAATGGAAGTCGCCGGGCTGCGACAGGTCAAGGCTCAGCTGCACCACAGGGATGTCAGCGTCCGGAAACAGATGCACGAGGACGGACCATGCGCCGTGATCCAGCCCCCAGCTCTGATCGAGACTGACTGCCTGCGGCGCCAGCAGCGCCTGTACCCGGCGCGCCAACTCGGGGCTGCCGGGCGCCGGATACTGCATCTCGAACAAGGCATCCGGAAAACCGCCGAAATCGTGAATGGTTGCAGGTTGGATCATCGCGGTGACGCCCACCCCGGGCGTCATCCAGTGCGCGGAAACGACGAGTATCGCCTTGGGGCGTGGCAATGACGCGCCCAGCCGGCGCCAGGCGCGGCTCCATTCGGTATCTTCAAGCGCATTCATCGGCGAACCGTGGCCGATGAAGAGGGCGGGCATGCGGGTTAATTCACTCATGGCGGCAGAAAACTTCCACGAACTGCGATAATCCGACTTTACCGCGACTGGGTCCTCCTCGCTGGAGTTTGCTGCCATGAACCTGCATCTCTTTCTGCTGTTTCTCCATGTGCTCGCTGTATCCGTCTGGATCGGCGGCATGTTCTTCGCCCTCTGCTGCCTGCGGCCGGCCGCCACGCAGCTGCTTGAGCCGGCGCAGCGTCTGACGCTGCTGCACGGTGCCTTGGGGCGTTTCTTCCTTTATGTGGCGATCGCCATCGTAATCATCCTGCTCAGCGGCATCGCCATGATGGTGCATGTCGGCTTTGCCGATGCTCCGCGCGGCTGGCACTGGATGATGGCTGGCGGCATTGCGATGATGCTGATCTTCGGCCATATCTACGGCGCCGGCTATCGTCGCCTTGGCCGTGCCGTGGCGGCCGCGAACTGGCCTGCAGCCGGGCTTGCCATGAACGGCATACGTCGCCTGGTGACGATTAATCTGACTCTGGGCGTTCTCACTGTCGCCTTCGCTACGCTGGGAAATACCTTCTGATGGAAACACTCGAATTCGAATTGCGTGGTGAATACGTCGAACTCTGCAATCTGCTCAAGCTGGCCGGTATTGCCGATAGCGGCGGGCGCGGCAAGCAGATGGTGGCCGAGGGGCTGATTACGGTGGACGGCCAGCCCGAGGGGCGCAAGACGGCGAAAATCCGGGCCGGACAGGTCGTGCGCTGTGGCGACGTTTCGATCAAGGTCATATCCAATGGAAGCTGAACGCCGCATCGAAGACCTGGAGGTCAAGTTGGCCTATGCGGAAGACTTGCTGGATACGCTGAACACCACCGTGTTCCGCCAACAGCAGCAGCTTGATCTGATGCAGGAGCAGTTGCGCATGCTGCGTCAGCAATTCAATGATGCCCTGCCGTCCGAGCAGGGCAGCCTGCGTGACGAGATTCCGCCGCACTACTGATGAACAAGGCAGCCGATAGCAAACGTGCGCCAGTCAAGGTGGCGACCGAGAAGTACGATATCCGTCCGGGGCAGTCGGTCGAGCTGCTCAAGGAGTTGCACATCCTCACCCGCGACGGCAAGCTCAACCAGGACAGTCGCCGCAAGCTGAAGCAGGTCTACCACCTGTTCCAGTTCATCGAGCCGCTGCTCAAGGAGGTCCTGGCGCGCAAGCCCGACCTGACCCTGGTCGACCATGGTGCCGGCAAGTCCTATCTGGGCTTCATCCTCTACGATCTGTTCTTCAAGGAAAACGCCCCGCAGGGGCATATCTACGGCATCGAGACCCGCGAAGCGCTGGTGCAAAGCTCGTCAGCACTGGCAACCCGGCTTGGATTCGGGGGTATGTCCTTCCTTAATCTGAGCGTGGCCGAGTCGATCACTTCGCCTGCCTTGCCGGCCGAGATTGATGTCGTCACGGCGTTACATGCCTGTAATACCGCGACTGATGACGCCATCCATTTTGCCCTCGCCAAGCGTGCTCAGCATATCGTCCTGGTTCCATGTTGCCAGGCCGAAGTGGCCGCGGCGCTGAGAAAGCACAAGAACGCGGCGCTGGCCAATCCGCTGGCCGAAGTCTGGCGTCATCCCATCCATACCCGCGAGTTCGGCAGCCATGTCACCAATGTATTGCGCTGTCTGCAACTAGAGGCGCATGGCTACCAGCTCAATGTCACCGAACTGGTCGGCTGGGAGCATTCGATGAAGAACGAGCTCATTATTGCCAGCCGCACGCAAAAGCCGAGCCGCAAGGCGGCCGAGCGCGTGCGCGCAATTCTCGATGAGCTGGGTCTGGCTGATGAACTCGGTCAGCGCTTTTTCACGCCGGCCTAATCAAACCCGCAACAGCGCAACCTTCAAAGGTGGCTTGCCGTCCGGGCTGGGAAAGTCGGCTTCGGGCATGATCCACTCGACCTCGCGGATCTGGCGGCCCGCCTTTCTGGCGCTGCGCTCAAGCTGATCCAGCCAGGCATCGCGCTCGACCTGGGCAACATTGTTGCAGCAGATCAAGGTACCGCCCTCGGCGGTACACAGCAATGCGGGCTTGAAGACGCCGGGATAGTCGTTGACCAGATCAACGACCCCGAACGGGCTTTTGGCATAGCGGGGCGGATCGAGATAGACGAAATCGAACTGCTTCGGCTCCAGCTTAGGAAAGGGCGGCATGGGTTTGCCGCGCACACGCCCGGGTTGCCCCAGCCCCGCGTACTGGCGCATGGCCGCAAAAGCATCGCTTTTAACGAAGCGCGGACGTATCGGCAGTTCGTTCAGGCGCGCATTTTCCTTGCCGACTGCGAGGCTGGATTCGGCGAAATCCACATTGACGACATGACTGGCCCCCGCTTGGCTGGCAACCAGTCCGGTACCGCATGTGTAGGCGAACAGGTTCAGCACCGTTTTGCCTGGTGCCTCAGCCTGAACCCGCCGGCGTGCGGCCCGGGCGTCAAGAAATAGCCAGGGATCCTGGCCGGCGTGGCGGGCCTGGATCAGATATTTCGTCCCTAGCTCGTTGGCAACGCGCGGTTGTTGGGCTTTCTCAAGCAGGGAGGCGGGCAGGGGGTTGGCGACACGCGAATGACTTTCGCTGCGATCGTTGTAGATAAAATCCAGGCCGGGGAAGGCCGTTGCGTAGAAGATTTCAGCCGCTTCGCGTTCGGCAGGGCTCATCGAACGATGAAAGCTCTGGGCCAGAATCAGGTCACCGTAACGGTCTATGGTCAGGCCGGATGAGCCTTCCACGCTGCCATGAAACAGGCGATAAGCGTCGGTTGATTCATTATGCAGCTGATCTATAAGTGTTTTTCTTGCATCGAGCGCAGTGCTTAGGGCGTCGGTCAGCATGGCAGAAGGGATCACGTGGGAGGGCGGGCGGTAAAGCCCGTAAACACCGGATTGTCGCACGATGCGAAATGCAGATTTTTTGTATTTTTCTGTCAACCGGGTCAGGGAACGGTGCGTTATTCGCTCCAAGGGCGGCAGATTTTTATAGCAAGCCGCCATTTTCGGAGACAGCAATGGGCAGGTTTAGCACTGAATCGTTTGACGAATTTCTGAGCTCGCTGAAGCGTCTGGGCATTGTCATCAGTAACGAACTCGAACTGCGTGAGCGCATGGCCGAGGCCCGTCGCTGGCGCTATGCGTTCACCACGCTGGCCGCAAATGGCCGTTCGCTCGGCATCCGTTTCGAAAATCGCAATGCCGACGACACGGCAATCCGCAATACTCTGGCCCGCTTTGAATTTCCGGAGCCGGCACAGTCCTCGCTGACTGCAGCGCTGCGCACCCAGCACTGATCG
>DATMTO010000160.1:0-9867 GCA_035564055.1 Rhodocyclaceae bacterium
CCCGCCAGCCGCATGGCCGCTTCCATGCAGCAGGGCGGCACCCGTATCGTCGGGTCGGTGATGAACAATGGCTGAATCCTGCCGGGATGGGCTTCGCGATTTTCCAGTCCGGCGCATATTCCGGAATTGAGGCGCGTGTGCCGGGCCATGCGGAGCGCAATTCCTGGTTTCGTCATCCGGCATACATGCTGGCGCCGGTACTCATCGGCGCCTTGTCGCTGTACCTGCCCACCTATCTGGACCTTGCCCGTATCCTGCCCGGTGCGGCCAGCCAGGGACACGAGCTGATCATTCTGGCGGTGTCGCTGTGGCTGGCCTGGCGTCAGCGCCGGCAACTGGCGGCCTTGTCGCCGCAGCCACGGGCCTGGGGCTGGCCGTTGCTGATCGGCGGCCTGTTTGTCTATGTGCTCGGACGTTCGCAGGACATCCTGCTGTTCGAGGTCGGTTCGCAGATTCTTGTATTCGCCAGCCTGCTGCTGCTGCTCAGCGGCAGCGAGGCGGTGCGCCTGCTGGCCTTTCCGCTGCTCTATCTGATTTTCATGGTGCCCCTGCCCGGTCCGCTCGTGGATGCGGTGACTTTGCCCATGAAGAGCGGTGTATCGGTCGCGGTCGAATATTTGCTGAGCGGCGCCGGCTATCCGATCACGCGCTCCGGCGTGGTGCTGCAGATCGGCCAGTACCAGCTGCTGGTCGCCGACGCTTGCGCCGGTCTGCATACGCTCTTTACCCTCGAAGCCCTCGGTGTGCTCTACATGCATCTGGTGCGACACGCATCGGTGATACGCAATGTGCTGCTGGCCATGTGGATCGTGCCGATCTCGTTCAGCGCCAATGTCATCCGCGTGCTGGTGCTGACCCTGATCACCTATTATTTCGGCGACGCGGCCGGTCAGGGTTTCATGCACGGTTTTGCCGGCATGGTGCTTTTCGTCAGTGCGCTGATCCTGATCATGGGTATCGACACCATCCTGCAGCGTATCGTTGCGGTCAGGCGGCCACCTGCGGGAGCCGACACATGAGCGCCTTGCTGCGTCCGCCCTTACTCGGTGCGCTGATGGTGGCGGGCGCATTGCTCGCCGCGCTGCTGAAACCGAGTGTTCTACTCGCCGACCAGCTTGAACCGCTGGATCTGGCGCGCATGGTACCGCAGCAGATAGGCGGCTGGAAGATGGTGTCGGAGGGTGGCGGCCTGATCGTGGACCCCGGCCAACGCGAGCTGATCCAGACCATCTACACACAGACGCTGAATCGCGCCTATCGCGACAGCAAGGGCTATCTGGTCATGCTGTCGATTGCCTACGGCCGTGACCAGCGTGATGCACTGCAGGTCCACCGCCCTGAGGTCTGTTATCCGGCGCAAGGTTTCGTTCTGCACGACAAGCGCCCGGCAACTCTGGCCGGCCTGGAGGCGGTGCCGCTCACGCAGATGGAAACGCAGATGAGGAACCGCCATGAGCCGGTGAGCTACTGGACCATGATCGGGGATCGGCCGTATTCGGGCAGCCTCGCCAAGAAGTTGTATGAAATCCGGTATGGAATTGCCGGCGTCATTCCGGACGGCATGCTGGTCAGGGTCTCATCGATCGATGCAGATGCCGAAAACGCCTACGGCAGGCAGCGCGATTTCGCGCTGGCGCTGGTTGCCTCGCTGCCGCCGGAGGTCAGGCCGCGCTTTGCCGGTCGTCAAATCAATAAGGGAGTTTCAGGTTAATGCTGGCCGCAAAATCGAACTGGTGCTTTCGCTGGATGAAGACGCTCGACCACATCCGCTGCGTCGAGACGGAAGTGGCGCTGGAGGGCTTCATCGGCCGGCTCAGCCATCCACAACAGCCGGAGACGCTGGCCTTCGTCAATGCGCATGCGATGAACTGCGTTGCCGCCATGGAAGGTTTCGGTGCCGCGCTATGGAACGCCAGTCTGGTCGTCCGTGATGGTTCTGGCATGGCGATCCTGCTGAAGGCATTGAATCGTGCACCGGGGCTGAATCTGAACGGGACGGATCTGATCCCGAAGATCATTGCCCGCTATAACGGCCGCCCGATTGCCCTGCTCGGCACGCGCGACCCTTATCTTGGCAAGGCGGCGGACAAGGTGGCGCAGGTGCTGGCGCCGATGAGCCGGGTAAGCCAGCTCGACGGCTTCCAGCCGAATTCCGCCTATCTTGCCTGGGCACGCGAGCAGCGCCCGGCGCTGATCGTCCTCGGCATGGGCATGCCCAAGCAGGAACAGGTGGCCGCGCTGCTGCGCGACGAGCTTGACTATCCCTGCCTCATCGTCTGCGGCGGCGCCATCATCGATTTTCTCGGTGACCGCATTACCCGTGCTCCCGGCTGGATGCGTCGTCTCGGGATCGAGTGGCTGTATCGCCTGATGCTCGAACCGCGCCGCCTGTTCGAACGCTACGTGCTGGGCAATCCGGTTTTTCTCTTGCGCGCGCTGCACTTCCGGCGGGAACGCTACAAATGGCACAGCATGTAATCGATCCGGCCTATGCCGATGTCCAGGGCAGCGATGCAGCAGCAGCGTCGGACGCGCATGCCCGATTCATGGCGCAGCGCCGTTTCGGCGCGTTGGACGGTCTGCGTGCGCTCAGCATCATCGCTGTCATCTGGCACCACACCGCGCCGAGCTGGGCGTCCCGCGCGCTGGTGGATGCCGGCACGCAGGGCGTGACGCTGTTCTTTGCCATCAGCGGTTTCCTGATCACCACGCTGATGCTGCGCGAACGCGAGCGCAGCGGCCGTATCGACCTGCCGGCCTTCTATGCGCGACGGGCGTTGCGGATTTTCCCGCTCTACTATCTGACCGTGCTGCTGTACGTCGCGCTGGTCTTTGCGGTCGAGCGGCATACTGCCGCCGGCCGGGCCTTCTTCGACAATCTGCCGTATTTCGCCACCTACACCAGCAATCTGTTCGTGCCGCTCGACGGCCGGGTGATCTTCTATTTCTCCTGGTCGCTGGCGGCGGAGGAACAGTTCTATCTGCTCTGGCCGCTCTTGCTCAGCCTGTGCCGCAATACGCGGCAAGCCGCGCTGCTGCTGGGTACGGTTATCGTCGTCTGCATCGTCGGTCATGTGGCGCAGAACCGCTTTCTGTCTGCGGTGCCATTGGCTATCCTGGCCGGGGCACTGCTGGCGGTCGGCATGCACCGGCGCCGCGCCTATGCGCATCTGCATCGGCTATTCGGGTCGGACGCCTGCTTGCTGGTGATTATTCTGCTGCTGGCCGTGAGCCTCGCTTCAGCGCAGCCCTTCAACTTCCTGAATGCGCTGCTGTGTGCCGGCCTCGTCGCCTGCTGCGTGATACGCGAAGATCATCTGCTGGCTGGCGCACTGGCCCTGCGGCCGCTCGCCTATGTCGGCAGCATCAGCTATGGCATGTATCTGCTGCACATGCTGAGCAAAAGTCTGGTCGTCAAGCTGCTCGCCTTTGCCCGGCTACCGGTCGAAGGCATTCATGTCTTTGCACTGACGCTGGTGGTGGCCATCGCCGTGGCGACGCTCAGCTTCCGCTATTTTGAATCGATCTTCCTGCGGGTGAAGACGCGATACGCACGTTGAGCGGCTGCTTGCCGCGATAAGGCAGAAGCAGCAGAGATGCCAGCCGCGAACGACGGCAGGCGGCATACAACGCCAAGGGAACAAGCACGCCGGCGAAGAAACCCAGCCATGCCCAGAGCCAGGGCCATTGCGGCAGCCGGTGCTGGAGTACGCCGGTGATCTGCCCCTGCACGATGGCATGGAAGATGAAGATGAACAGGCTGGCTTCGCCCAGATAGGCGAGCAGCGCGGTGCTTCGGCGATATCGACACACATATCCGGCCAGCGCCAGCGTCAGACAGATGCCGGAAAATGCCTCCAGGCTGCTCACGATCAGCGCGTCGTACAGGCGCCCGTTCATGTTCAGCGTATCGTTGAAGACCGCATGCAGGAGCAGGAAGAGGGCAGCGGCCAGCAATACTGCGGCGGGACGGATGCGCTCGGGACGGCGTGCATATTCGGAGCACAGGTAACCGGCCAGCAAGAAGGCCAGATTGACCGGCAGGATGTCCAGACTCCAGGGGAGGCCGATCAGCTGGCGGGTCATGCCCGGCAGGATTTCCAGCGTCATCGGCGTAAAGCTGCCGAAGAAGCGCATGAGCGGCACGCCGGCGCCGAGCAGTCCGAGAATGAACAGCAGCAGAAGCGTCTTGTCCGCACGCAGCTCGCCGGCCTGCAGCAGCACGTGCGCGGCAAGCATGACCAGGAAAAGGCTGGGCAGGAACCACAACGGTATCCAGACGATGGCCTGACCGGTGGCGTAGAGCATGCCGAGGAAATAGTCGTCGCCTACTGCGTGCGGCGGGATCGAGTAACGCACGGCCAGCAGGATCAGGACGACGACATAGGGCTTGAGCAGGGCGTCGGCCCGCTGCCGCAGCATCTGCCCGAATGCCTTGTCGGGCGAGAGGAATACGCCGGACAGGAAGAAGAACAAGGGCATGTGGAAGGAGAAGATGACCCGGTACATTTCCCCGGTGTCGTGCTGGACGATCCAGTTATGGCCGAATACGACCAGCAGGATGCCCAGGCCCTTGGCGACGTCGATGGCGGCGTTGCGTTGCGGCGCCGCGGCGGAGCTGGAGGTCGCGCTAGACATGCAAGGCCCGCTCGCGTCGTCGCGCCGAGGCCGCCATGCCGAACACGGATTTGTGCACACCGGCAATCGTGTCGAAGAAGCGCGCGATCGAGAACTGTGCTTCATAGATCGCGTGACCATTGGTTTCGAGCTGATGACGGAAGTTGTCGTCGCTGAGCGTCTTGTGCAGGGCCGAGGCAATACTGCGCACGTCGCCCGGTACCACGAAGTGTGCGTTGACGCCGTCGGTCAAGACGGTCTCGATTTCGCCGACCGGCGTGCACACCACTGCAACCGAGTTGGCCAGGGCTTCCAGAATGACCAGCGGCAAACCTTCATCGTAGGAGGGCAGGATCAGCACATCCGCGGCGGAGATGAGTTCCGCAGCCTTGGGCTGATCGACCCAGCCTTCAAAGCGCACGAAATGCGCGATTCCAAGTTCCTGCGCCATCTCCGTGTAGCCGGCCACGTCGCCGCCGCCGGCGATGCTGACAGCCAGGTTGTAGTCGATGCCAGGCGTCGCCAGCGCGCGCAGCAGATCGGAGATGCCCTTGCGTTCGGTCAGGTTGCCGAGAAAGAGGATGCGCTTGGGGTCCTCGCGATGGCGAATGCGACGCGGCAGCGTCGGCGGCGGTACACCGTTGATGACGATCTCGACCTTGTCGGCGGGCACATTCAGTTCATTGACCACGAAGTCGCGCGAGGTCTTGCCCAGGACCAGGCAATGACTGGCCATGCCGAACACGCGCCGCGTCAAGGCTTGCAGCGGAGCCGGCAGGCCACGATAGAAATGGTGCAACTGGGCCGCATGCAGGTGCAGTACCACCGGCAGGCCGAGCAGGCGCGACCAGCCGATCAGCACGCCCTTGCGCACGACGCTGAGGCGTTCGGCCATGTTGACGTGCACGCCGATCAGGCGTCCGCTGAAGCGGCCGCTGGTGATCTTCGCCAGCGCCATCGTCAGCATGACGAGCGAGAACAGGGCGTTGCCGTTGCCGCGTGTATCGAGGTGGCGGAGTTCCGCATGACCGGGCGGCGGGCTGGCCTGGTTCTGGATCAGGTAGTCGGAGACCTTGAACATGCCGCCGCCCTTGGGACCCCAGGGACCGGCGAGATAGATATAGGGCGTTTTATTTTCCATAGGGCAGGGTAGGCTTGAGCTGAGGTTGCACGGACAGCGGTCGCAGCCAGGCAGCAACTTTCCTGAGCAGCGGCTTTTCAAACAGGCAATAGAAGAGGATGCCGGTGGCACTGCACAGCAGCAGCATCGCCAGGGCAAAGGCCAGCGGACCGGGCGGCTGCGCCAGCAAATCGATCAGGCGTGCGCAGGGTCCCATGACGAAGCCGTGCGTGAGATAGATGCAGTAGGACGCATCGCCGCCGAGCTTGAGCAGATGCACGACAGGTGTGGCGGATGCGTCCGCGCGTGGACGTTCCAGCGTACACAGCAGCAGGCAGGCGATGCAGATCAAGGCCATCAGGCTTTCCAGCACCATGCGCGGCATGTCCGTCAGCATGACCGGAACGCAGTAGAGCGCGATCAGCCCCGGCAGCGCAAGCGTGGTGTTACGCGGCGCGAATCGCGGCAGGTAGGCGTACAGGCGCCCGTCGTTCTGCAGCCAGGCGATGGCGAGGCCGGCCAGAAAATAGAGCAGGTAGTGGTCGCCGAGCAGATAGATGCCGACATGTACGGCGCCGGCCGTGTCGTCGGGCGGAAAGGCGTGGCGGAACAGCAGCAACAGCGCGAGTGCGGCGGCCAGGATCAGCGGACGCCGGGCCGGACGCAGCAGCAGCGTGCCGGCGAACAGCAGATAGAACATCATCTCGTAGTTCAGTGACCAGCCGACGCCCAGCACCGGCCGCATCAGCCCGTTTGCATCCGCGTAGGGCAGAAAGAGCAGGGATCGAATGATGTCGCCGAGCGCTGGCGCCTCGCCTTGCGCTGCCAGCTTCGCCGCATAGAGCAGGGTTGCCGCCCAGTAGAGCGGAACGATGCGCGTCAGGCGCCGTTGCATGAAGTCGATGGCGCTGGCGGCACCGGCGCGCAGCTGCCCGGACGAGAGATAGATGATGTAGCCGCTGATGCAGAAAAACAGTTTGACCCCGAATTCGCCCAGCGCGGCGGGTGTGAGCGTGCCGCCGATGGAGGCAACCTTGTCGGCATAGGTGGCCAGGGCATGCACATACACGACCATGCCGGCGGCCAGAAAGCGCAGGGCCTGCAACGAGACAAGCTGAGGTGCAGCGCGGGAGCTTGCGACGGTCGACATGTGCGATTTTCCGGGAACGGATCTAGACAGCCGCACCGTGAGCGACGTCGCGGCCGAGGCTCAGCGCGGCCAGTTCGCGCGGCATCTGTTCGCCGACGATGGACGCCTTGATCCGTTCGAATGCGTTCCTGCAGATGGCCTTGCGTTCGTCTTCGTGCTTCAGGTAGTAGTCGACCTTGTCTTCCAGATCGGCCAGATCCCAGCGCAGGGGGACATAGGTCTGTTCCGATTCGAAGGCTTCGGGCACCACCGCCAGATGTTCGACATCCGGCTTGAGCAGGAGCGCTCCCGTGGCAAAGGCTTCGTAATCACGCCAGCACACTTCGCCGTAGCCGAAGGGGCTGAAGCACAGCTTGCTACGCTGCATCTCGGCGAAGAACTTGTGGCGCCGTACCCGGCCTTCCGCTGCAATGCGGATGCCGCGCAGGCGGCCGACCGCATTGCGTGCCTCCTCGCGCATGGCCTGGTACCAGGGCACGCCGTTGACGGCAATGCGGGCGTGCAGGTCGATGTCGCGGCCGTCCGCCGGCGGTGGCGCGCCGAGGAAATAATCCACCATCTGCGGCGACAGGCAGAAATTGCTGCCCAGCCTGAGCTTCTCCTCAAAACCGGGCGGCGGCGAATACTGCATCGCCGGATCGTCCAGGCTGAAGCGGCGCGCGTAGTAGTCGTTGAGATTGGTATCGCCCAGCGTGGGCTTGCTGAACTCGCGATAGTCGCGGTAGAGCTGCTTCTTGATGTAAAGATCGATATAGGGCGCGCTGCAACTGGCGTAGCGGATATGCAGCGGTGCAAACCAGTCCATGAAGGCAATGCGCGCAAAGGGGAAGGCCGCAGCCAGGGTATCGAGGATTTCCTCGACTGCCTGGTCCGGCATCATGAAGCCGTGCTGCACGAAGACGCGCCGGATATTCGGATTGGGCTGCGGGCGGGCCTGCAGCGGATCCGCCATTTCCTCGACCAGGCTGGCGATCGGCAGCTCGACGTGCTCTACGCCGCGTTCCCTGAGCGCTGCGCGATAGAAGTAGAACGGATAAATCTGCGTCTCGGCGAGCTCGTGACGCGCCGTGACGAGTAGGGTGTTGGCATCGTCAGGGATTTCGTTGAAGCGATGCACCTGACTGATCTTCTGCTTCAGTCGGAACACGGCCTTGCGGCGGAGGTAGTTGATATACATGTCAGTGCTCCGGATAGGCCACGCATGAGGCGGCGATGGGCGCCTGCGGCGGACGCTGCGGCCGCAACAGACCGCGCAGCAGGCCGAAGCCGTTGAGCAGCCAGGACGCGACCGAATACACCGCCTTGCTCAGCGATTTCTTGCGCACATACATGAAGGCGAAAGGCGCCAGCGCCAGCGGCAGGGCGATGATCAGCTTGGACGCCAGCACCACGGGCGCGGCCAGCAGCAACAGCAGCAGCGCCAGCCAGGCTAGGATGGCCAGATAGATGCGCAACTCACGCAGATCTGCCAGTACCAGCGGCAGATGCGGCTGGCCGATGGCCGCCCGTAACAGCTCGCCATGGCCGCAGATGTAGCGGCTGCGCCAGCGCCTCAGCAGCAGCTGGTAATGCGGCGTGTCATGGCCGTAATGATTGACTGCCGGCAGCGGCAGGCGCCACAGCTTCCAGCCGCGTACGCGCAGGCGGATGGCCAGGTCGAATTCTTCGTAGCTGTGCAGGTTGCGATTCGAGAAATAGCCGCTCTGCTCGATGGCGCTACGGCGATACAGGCCGCCCATGTCGAGGCGGTCGACTTCCCCCGGTTGCATGTGCCCGCTACTGCGCTCGGCGCGGGCGATGTATTCGAGGCTGTGGGTGTTCTGCTCGACCACACGGCCGCCGACGCCGGCGACGTCGGGATGGCGGTCCATGAAGAGCACGGCGCGGTCGAGGAAGCCGGGCAGCATCTCCATGTCGCCGTCGAGGATGTAGACGAACTCGCCCTCGGCGTACTGATAGCCGAGCTGCGGGCCGATACCGCAGCAACGCTCGGCCGGGTTTTCGAGCCGCGCGATCTTGATCGGATAATGGCTGGCGATGGCCACCGTTGCGTCGGTCGAGCAGGAGTCGGCCAGAATGACTTCGCCACCGACGTCGCGCACCGCGGCCAGCGAGGTTTCGACGGCACGCGCGATACGCCTTTCCTCGTTGAGCGCCTTGATGATGATGGAGACGCGGCAGGGTTTCGATTGATTCATGGTGCGCTCCGCAGCGAATTGGACTTTGACGCAAGTAGCGGCGTCACATTGCTGTCGGCGTGAGGCTGGCGCAGGATGATGCGCGCCGGCACGCCGACCGCCAAAGCGCCGTCCGGCACGTCGTCGAGGACGACGGCGTTGGCGCCGATGTCCACATCGTTGCCGATGTGGATGCGGCCGAGCAGCTTGGCGCCGGCGCCGATATTGACGCGGTCGCCTAGCACCGGCGCGCCGTGCGGATCGTCGATGCGCCGATTGCCGATGGTGACGCCCTGCCGGACGATGCAGTCGTCGCCCATGACCGTGGCGCCGTGAATGACGATGCAGCCGGAGTGCTCGATGACGAGACGCCGCCCGATCTTTGCCGCCACGCCAATCTCGATGCCGCAGACGATCTCGGCCAGTTTGGCCAGAGTCAGGTGCAGAATGCCCAGCGGAATGCGCACCAGCTTGCTGCTGAAGCGATAGCGCAAATGCCCGAGGCGATATACCTGCAGCGCCCAGAAGCCGAGCGACAGCAGGCCTTCGCGGGCCACCCTGAGATCCTCGAAAAACGCGCGTTCGCCGGCCATCAGATTGCCTTTCTCTGTTCGCGCCAGTTCTGCCACCGATAGATCAATGGTCCCGGCATGGCGGCAGTCATCGCCAGGGTCGACCACCAGCGCTTGATGCCAAGACCCGCGGCGAAGATCTGCATGAGCAGTTCGAGTGCGCGGCCGCGACGGCCGTTGGCGGCTTCGAGGCGGGCCAGGGTGATGTACTGCTGCGCGACAAAGCGCAGC
>DATMTO010000161.1:0-1613 GCA_035564055.1 Rhodocyclaceae bacterium
GTCGGGCTTGGGCGCAGGTGCGGCAGCCGCCGCTTCCGCGGGCGGGGCTGGCGTCGGAGCGGGCCCGGTGGCGATCAGGGTGTCGCTGTCGGTGGGATGCAGCAGTTCCACCGTGACCTTGGCGCTGCCGTTGCCGGCATAGCCAAGCTTCCAGGCGGCGGCATAGGACAGGTCCATGATGCGGTTGTGCAGGAAGGGGCCGCGGTCGTTGACGCGCACGATCACGCTCTTGCCGGTGGCGGCGCTGGTGACGCGCGCATAGGACGGGATCGGCAGGGTCGGGTGCGCGGCGGTCATCGCGTACATGTCGTAGGGTTCGCCGCTCGAGGTCTTCTGGCCGTGAAACTTCTTGCCGTACCAGCTGGCGATGCCGGTCGCCTGATAGCGGTCGCGCGTCTTCATCGGCGTGTAATCCTTGCCGAGCACGGTGTAGGGCTTGTTGGCGAATTTGTGCAGCGGTTCGAGGCGCGGCACCGCATCGGGAATTGCGGCCAGCACTTCGGGCGGCGGCTCGTTGTCGCCGGGACCGTCATCCAGGTAGTACCCCCCGCCGCGTTTGGTGACGGGCTTGGTCGTCGGCGCAGGCGCCGCCGTCGGGGTTTCATCGATCGGACGCGGCGGCTGCGAGCCGCAGGCGGCGAGCAGGACAGTGGCAATTGCAAGTGGCAGATACTTGAACATGATCACTTCTGGACCAGCATGCGGTTGCGATGGATGGACATCAGAATACCGATGCCGACCGACAACGTCACCAGCGCCGTGCCGCCGTAGCTGATGAAGGGCAGCGGCACGCCGACCACCGGCAGGATGCCGGACACCATACCCATGTTCACGAAGGCATAGGTGAAAAAGATCATGGCGATGGCGCCGGCCATGAGACGCGAGAACAGGGTCGCTGCATTGGCGGCGATCATCAGGCAGCGGCCGATCAGCAGTGCGTACAGCGTCAGCAGGAAGAGATTGCCGAGCAGGCCGAGCTCCTCGGACAGCACCGCGAAGATGAAGTCGGTGTGACGTTCAGGAATGAACTCAAGCTGCGTCTGCGTGCCTTGTCCCCAGCCCTTGCCGAGGATGCCGCCGGAGCCGATGGCGATGGTCGACTGGATGATGTGGAAGCCCTTGCCGAGCGGATCCTTCTCGGGATCGATCAGGGTCAGGATGCGGTCGCGCTGGTAGTCGTGCAGCAGGCCCCAGGCGATGGGCGCCGAGCAGGCCGCCGCGACGACCATGCCGATAAGAATTTTCCACGGCAGACCGGCGAAGAAAATCACGTAGAAGCCGGCGGCGAGCACCAGGATGGCGGTGCCGAGGTCGGGCTGGCGGGCGATCAGCGCCACCGGCACCAGCAGCAGCACGGCGGCGATGCCGAAGTCGCGCATGCGCAGATGGGCTTCATGCTTCTGGAAATACCAGGCCAGCATCAGCGGCATGCCGATCTTCATCAGCTCCGACGGTTGAATACGCATGAAGCCGAGATTGAGCCAGCGTCGCGCGCCCTTGGAGATGTCGCCGAACAGCGCAACACCGATCAGCAGCAGCACGCCGCCGACGAAGATGGGCGGGGCCAGGTGCATCAAGCGCTGCGGCGGCAGGGCGGCGAGCGCGCGCATGAC
>DATMTO010000162.1:0-5910 GCA_035564055.1 Rhodocyclaceae bacterium
CCTCTAAAGCCAAGTAGTCTGCAGTGTGATTGAGAACAATAGCGGCAAGACGGCCACGACGAATGTCTTGCGGGTTCTCAAGAAACTCAACTACCGTTGGCTTAACAGTCGAAACGAAAAAGCTTGCTGCCTCAGATGCCATTTGGCGACTCCCATTAAGATCGTGGTCTCTTGCTTTACAGGCCATTAATCGGTAGATCTTCTGACAGAAAGCTATTCTACAAACACAAAGGGCTCCGCAAGGGAGCCCTTTGTGTTGAGTCGGGAAACGTTTAGCGCTTGAGTTTGGCAAACGCCGCCGCCATCGCATTTTCCTGCTGCGGGGCGTTGCGATTGTTGCTGTGGCGCTGCACGTCGCGGGAGGAGGCGCTGCGGTCGTTGCGTTGGCCGTTGCCTTCCGGGCGCTTGGCGCTGACTTCATCCGTCAGGCGCATGGTCAGGGCGATGCGCTTGCGGGCGATATCCACTTCGAGCACCTTGACCTTGACCACGTCGCCGGCCTTGACGACTTCGTGCGGGTCCTTGACGAACTTGTTGGACAGCGCGGAGACGTGGACCAGGCCGTCCTGATGTACGCCGATGTCGACAAAGGCGCCGAAGGCAGCGACGTTGGTGACCACGCCTTCAAGCTGCATGCCGGGCAGCAGGTCCTTCAGGTCTTCGACGCCTTCCTTGAAGGTGGCGCTCTTGAACTCTGGGCGCGGGTCGCGGCCGGGCTTTTCGAGTTCCTTGAGAATGTCCTGCACGGTGGGCAGACCGAATTTCTCGTCGGTATATTTGTCGGCCTTGAGCGAGCGCACGGTGCTGCTGTCGCCGATCACTTCCTTCACGCCCTTCTTGATGTCGGCGAGAATTTTCTCGACCAGCGGATAGGCTTCCGGGTGGACGGACGAGGCATCGAGCGGATTGTCGCCGTCGGTAATGCGCAAGAAGCCGGCAGCCTGCTCAAACGTCTTGTCACCGAGGCGGGGCACTTGCTTCAACGCTTCGCGGCTGGCAAAACGGCCGTTGGCGTCGCGGTGAGCAACGATATTGGCGGCCAGTGTGCTGTTCAGACCCGAGATGCGGGCGAGTAGGGGAGCGCTGGCAGTGTTTACATCCACGCCGACGGCGTTTACGCAGTCTTCGACCACGGCGTCGAGCGACTTGGCCAGCTTGGTCTGCGACACGTCGTGCTGGTACTGGCCGACGCCGATGGCCTTGGGCTCGATCTTGACCAGTTCGGCGAGCGGGTCCTGCAGGCGGCGGGCAATCGACACGGCGCCGCGCAGCGAGACATCGAGATCGGGGAATTCACGCGCGGCGAGTTCCGAGGCCGAGTACACCGAGGCGCCGGCTTCCGACACCACGATCTTGTTCATCTTGAGTTCAGGCAGGCCCTTGATCAGATCGGCGGCGAGCTTGTCGGTTTCGCGCGAGGCGGTGCCGTTGCCGATGCTGATCAGATTGACCTTGTGCTTGACGCACAGCAGGCCCAGTGTGTGCAGGGCGCCGTGCCAGTCGTTGCGCGGCTCGTGCGGATAGACGGTGGCGGTATCGACGACCTTGCCGGTGGTGTCGACCACGGCAACCTTGACGCCGGTGCGGATGCCGGGATCGAGGCCCATCGTCACGCGCTGTCCGGCCGGGGCGGCCAGCAGCAGGTCGTTAAGGTTACGCGCGAAGATGCGGATCGCTTCTTCTTCCGAGCGTTCGCGCAGGGCGTTCATGAGTTCGAGTTCGAGATGCAGCGAGATCTTGATCATCCACGCCCAGCGCGCGGTTTCCAGCAGCCATCTGTCGGCGGCACGGCCTTCATCCTTGATCCCGAAGTGCGCGGCGACGCGGCGCTCGCAAGGCGAGGACAGCGGCGGATCCTGCAGTTCTTCCGGCATCTTCAGCGCCAGGCGCAATACGTCCTCATTACGGCCGCGGAACAGCGCCAGGGCACGGTGCGAGGGAATTTCGGAGATGTTTTCCGAGTAGGCGAAGTAGTCGCGGAACTTGGCGCCTTCGGTCTCCTTGCCTTCGGCCATGACCGAGGTAAGGATACCGTTTTCCTGCAATTGTTCGCGCAGCTTGCCGAGCAGGGCGGCATCTTCGGCGAAGCGCTCCATCAGAATCTGGCGTGCGCCGTCGAGCGCCGCCTTGACGTCGGCGACCGGGTTTTCGGCGCGATCAGCAGCAACGTACTTGGCGGCTTCGTCCTCGGGCTTGAGGGTCGGGTCGCTGAGCAGCGCATCGGCCAGTGGTTCGAGGCCGGATTCCTTGGCGATCTGCGCCTTGGTCCTTCGCTTTTGCTTATACGGCAGGTAGAGGTCTTCGAGGCGCTGCTTGGTTTCGGCATCCTGGATTTCCACCAACAGGGCGGGCGTCATCTTGCCCTGTTCCTCAATGCTGGCGATCACGGCGAGGCGCCGTTCTTCCAGTTCGCGCAGATAGCCGAGGCGCTCTTCCAGCAGGCGCAATTGCGTATCGTCGAGGCCGCCGGTGACTTCCTTGCGGTAGCGCGAGATGAAGGGCACGGTGGCGCCTTCGTCGAGCAACTGGACCGCAGCGATGACCTGTGCGGGCTTGGCGCCGATGTCGGCGGCAATGCGATGTTCAATAGGAGGCAGCATGGATACGTCCGAAACAGTGAGGCACGCACCCTACCGGAGGGGCTTGCCGCTGACAAGACTTGACAGGCTGTATTGCTTCTTCTTCATTTGTTTGGAACCTACATTCAGGAAAATGTCATTGCCATAGTCACGACTTGCGCTTGTCATATTTATCAATATTGCTTATCTTTTTGCCGGAATGCTTTAACATCAATGGCGATTCAGAAGTGCTATTGATCCCCATGTCGCACGCGTCGGCATGTCCATAGTGGTATCAGTCTCAACAGACAAGGATCGAGGCATGCAAGACACGTCGACATCCGTAAATGCGCATTTTCTTGAGCATTTACTGAAGTTGTCTTCGCAAGAGGAAGTCAAGGTCACCGAGGACGTGTTCTCGGCCACCGGGGTCAAGCTGATCGGCAAGGGCACGCGCATCAGCGAGGGCCTGTACGACCGTATCGTCACCCACAAACTGCTGAAGCCGCTCGAAGGTAGTATCTCCGTCGGCGAGCCGGTGACGCCGCACGCCTTGACCACGACTGCGGAAATGCTGCTCGATTCCAGCCCGTCACTGGCCAAGTTGCTGAGTCGCGGCAGCCCCGAGGACGGCACGCTGGGCGTGGTCAAGCGCGCTAGCTTCGGCGAGCAGGCCGGTTCGTTGCTCAAGGTGCATGAATCACGCCTGCCGCAATCGCTCAATCACGGTGTGCTGGTCGGGTTGTTGTCCATGGGCATGATGAAGCGCCTGCGTCCCGGCGATGCCGCCGCGCTGGATGCCCTGATCGTGGCCAGCATTTTTCACGACATCGGCGAGCTCTACATCGATCCGGCCTTGCACACCGCCCGTACCACGCCCCTGAGTCCAGAAGAGTGGCAGCAGATGGCGGCACATCCGGCCATCGGCCATGCCGTGCTCAAGAACATGGGTGGCGTGGCACCGAGTGTGGCTGAACTGGTGCTCGAACATCATGAACGCCTTGACGGAGGCGGGTATCCCCAGGGCCGGAATCGCAACCAGATCAGCGAAGCCGGCCATGTGCTGGCGGTGGCAGAAGCGCTTTCGCAATTCGTCGGACGTCATGCCGAGCCGTTCGCCTACGCCGAAATTGCGCTCAAGATCATGCCGGGCGAGTTCAGTCAGGCCATCATCGACGTGGTTTCGCACTGTCGCGAAGAGCTGCGCGCTGCGCATATCCTGCAGACCGAGCTGGATGCTCAAGCCGGGGTGCAGCGCACGCCGGCCGACTACCAGGCCGACATGGCCGGCTTGTTTACCAAGATTGGCAAGATCGTCGAGGCGCTGGCCGTACTGGAGCAGTCACCGCGGTCGCCGGCGCTGCGTCAGGTTTTGTCCGAGTGCCAGCAGCGCTTTGAGCGCATTACCCGCGCGATTTCGAGCACCGGCCTCGACCTGGCGCTGGACGGCGTGGCCCTCAATGAGGCCAATGCCGACGAGATGAAGCAGATCCGTCTGGAGTTCGACGCAACACTGAGCGAGGTGCGCTGGCGTCTGGTCGAACTATCGCGTCGTCTGACCCTGAAAGGGCTGACGCTTGCATCCAACGAAAGGGTCCTGCTGCTGCCCTTGCGTGCTGCCCTGGCCGAGTAAATCTCGGCTCGGGCTGCATGCTCCGAATCAAGCGCCGACTTCACCACCATCGGTATGGCTGATCACGATAGTGGCCGAGCGCGGCCGCTTGCGTTGGTCTCCGTCGGCGAGGTCCGCGCCAAAATAACCCTGACTGCTGGGCCAGGCGCTGATCTTGTTCGGATAGGCCGGGTCCTTCGGGTTGCTTGCGTCGCCCGCGCCTTCGCCCGGGTGCTGGATATTGATGAACAGATTCTTGCCATCCGGCGTGGCGGTGATGCCGGTGATCTCACAGCCCTTGGGGCCGGTGAGAAAGCGTCTGATATCGCCCGTGGCCGTGTTGGCGGCCAACATCATGTTGCTCGGCATATTGGCGTAACCGCCGGGGCCGCTGCCCTTGCCGAGGCTGCTGGTGGAGATGTCGGTTTGAATCCAGAGCCGTCCTGAGCGATCAAACCACAGGCCGTCCGGGCTGCCGAAGGTATCGCCCTTGATATTGCCGGCTTGCGGTGTCCCTGCATTGGCGGCCAGCGCCGGGTCGCCGGCGAGTACAAAGATATTCCATTCGAAGGCGAGCGCGCCGCTATCGCCGCCGGCCTCGTCCCAGCGGATGATGTGACCATAGCGATTGTTCTCACGCGGGTTGGCGCCATCACGGGCGGCAGCGGCGCGACCGCTGTTGTTGGTCAGCGAGCAATAGATCTGGCCCGGCACCTTCGGATGCGCGGCGATCCATTCCGGCCGATCCATTTTGGTGGCGCCGACCAGATCGGCGGCTTGGCGAGTGTTGACCAGCAGATCGCCGAGTGTGGCGAAGTGGGCGGCAAGCACCGGTACCTTCATTGACAGCTCCAGCCATCGGCCGACGCCCATGTTGTCACGCGTCGCGGCATCTGCATCGAAGCGTGCAACGTAAAGCGTCCCTTCATCGAGCAGCTTGAAATTGGCGGCGCGATTGCCGACCTGGTATTTGTGACGGGTGACAAACTTGTAGATGTATTCGCCGGCTTGATCATCGCCCATGTAGATGACAACGCGGCCGTCGGCGGCGATCGCATAGGTGGCGCCTTCGTGCTTGAAGCGGCCCAGCGCGGTGCGCTTCACCGGCGCGGCCTTGGGGTTGTAAGGATCGATTTCGACCACCCAGCCGAACTTGTTGGCCTCGGCGCGACCCAGCCCGGTGTTGAGATCGAAGCGCGGATCGTAATGGTGCCAGTGATAGCCACCGCCGGCGGCGTTGATGCCGTAGCGCTTTTCGGCGGCATTCGGCACGAACAATGGATCGTTGGTGGGCTTGCCGTTCGGATCGCCGGCTTTGGCGCCGAAGTAGTTATTGAAGTTTTCCTCGCAGGTCAGATAGGTGCCCCACGGCGTGGGGCCGGCCGCGCAATTATTGAGCGTGCCAAAGCCTGCGCTGCCGGTGATGCTGACAGCCGGGCCGCTGAAGACGAGCGGAGTGTTGCTGGTGATGCGGCGTGCATAGAGCGACGGCCGCACCACATTCCAGGCCTGGCCGTCATGCTTGATCTCGATGATCGAGACCCCGTGGGCAGCCTGCGACTTACGAACTTTTTCCAGATCCCAGTTGCTCATGCCGTCGCTGAAGAGCAGACCCTGATCGACGTACTCATGATTCATTGCCAGCAGTGCATGCGTATTGGACGGTCCGGCTGCCGTGGGAAACGGGAACAGGCTCATGCCGTCATGATGGGCGCCGGCTTGCTGCGCCTGCGCTTCAGC
>DATMTO010000163.1:0-11342 GCA_035564055.1 Rhodocyclaceae bacterium
GCCATGCTGGGGCGCAGCTCGGCGTCGCAGGCGCTGACCGCAGCGGCCACGCCGTGCTGGATAAAGTCGGCAATTTCGGAGTTCAGGCTGAGCATGCTGGCATTCGCCAAGGCGACAGGACGGCAAATGATACCCGTGAAATTAAGGTCTTACTGACGGCCTGTCATTTGATTGTCACGGCGTCGTAATCTGCGCGCCCGAGAATGGCGCCTCCCATTAGCAGTTCTTGCAATTCTGGCTGATGGCAGAACTTGAGCCATGAACGACATCGCCAGCCTCTTTTCCCTGGAAGAAAGCCTCGCCGAACAAAGCCAGGCCTATCTCACCACCGGCGAATTCACGCCGGAGACCCGCGCCGCCTACACGCGCCTGCTCGAAGGCTACGGCCGCCTGCTGCGCGAGACCAAGCAACTGATCCGCCTCTCCGACCGCAAGGAGAACGAGCTCAACCGGCTCAACCACAAGCTGCGTCAGCTCACGCATTCGTTGTCGTATCAGGCCGAGCACGATGCCATGACCGGCTGTCTCAACAAGGGGGCGATGGTGGCGCGCATCGAGCGCCACATCGCCGACGGCGACGTCTGCCTAGCCCTGCTCGACATCGACCATTTCAAGCAGATCAACGACGTGCACGGTCACCCGGCCGGCGACGCGGTATTGCGCGGCATCGCCGCGATCCTGAATGAGCTGGCCGGCGACGAGGAATGGATTGGTCGCATGGGCGGTGAGGAGTTCGCGGTGCTGATGCCGCAACGGTCCTTGCTGCAGGGACGTGCCGCCGTCGAGCACATGCGACGCGAGGTCGAGGCGGCGCAATTCGACTGTGCCGGCAGCAGCCTCCAGGTCACGCTCAGCGCTGGTGTCGCCGTGAGCCTGCCGGGCGAGCACTTCGACACGCTCTACCAGCGCGTGGATACGGCGCTATACGACGCCAAGAAGAACGGACGCAACTGCGTTGTCGCACAGGGCTGACGACGTACCGACTGAGGGAAGGATAACGATGAACACTCACGACAATCTGGCTCAGGCCATCGCCCCAGCGGCAGCGCACACGCTGATCACCCAGACCGGCGGTCTGCTGATCGAAGCACAGGCGGTGACGCCGGCCAGCAGCAACGGCGAGGTGTTTCGCCTGTTCGACGAGAACCCGGAACTGGCCGGCCTGCCGGTGATCGAAGACGGCCGCCCGATCGGCATGATCAACCGCAACATCTTCATGCAGAGTCTGGCGCGGCCCTTTCATCGCGAGATCTATCTGCACAAGAGCTGCATCGCCTTCATGGACAAGCTGCCGCTGACGGTGGAGCGCGACACCTCGATCCAGGACCTGTCCTTCAAGGTCATCGCCGGCGGCGACAAGGCGCTGGTGGACGGCTTCATCATTACCGAGAACGGCAGTTATGCCGGCATCGGCCGCGCCGCCGACATGCTCAAGGCGGTGGCGGACCTGCAGGCCGAGAAGAATCGTCTGGTGATGGAGTCCATCGACTACGGCAGCGTGATCCAGCGCTCGCTCAGCCGTGCCTCGCGCGAAAATATGCGCCGCACGCTCAGTGACCACTTCCTGATCTGGGAGCCGCGCGATGTGGTCAGCGGCGACTTCTACTATTTCCACGCCTACGAGGACGGCTTTCTGGTCGTCCTGTTCGACTGCACCGGCCATGGCGTACCCGGCGCCTTCATGACCCTGATCATGTCGGCCTTCCTGCAAAGCGCACTCAACGAAGGGGACCCGCGCGACCCCGGCGCGCTGATCGCCGCCGTCAATCGCCACGTCAAGCTGGCCATGGGCCAGATCGACCACAGCCACGGCGAACCCGATGCGGAGCCGGTTTCCGACGACGGCATGGACGCCGCCTTTTGCTGGGTGGACACGCGCAGCCGCAAGCTCATCTATGCCGGCGCCCATCTGCCGCTATTCCTGCAACGCCCCGGCGACGTGGACGTGCTGGTGATCGACGGCGACAAGGCGGGGGTCGGCTACGCCACCACCGCCATGGACCAGAAGTGGCGCAATCACGAATTCGACCTGCCAGCAGGCAGCTGCGTGTACTTCTTCACCGACGGCGTCACCGATCAGCTTGGCGGCAAGAAGGGCATCGCCTTCGGCAAGCGCCGCATCCGCGAAACCCTGCTCAAGCACGCCGGCGCTTCCATGCCCGAACAGCGCGCCGAGCTCATGTCCGCCTTCACCGCCTATCAGGGCAGCCATCCGCGCAAGGACGACGTGGCTGCCATCGGCTTCCGTATTTAAACCAAAGAGTCAGCAACATGAATCTCACCAGCTTTTCCGATTTCTGCGCCCAGGCCGTCAAGGAGGGCATGCTTTTCTACTACACCGGCGAGTACTCCAAGAACGTCATCGCCGCCATGAGCGACACGCTGCGCCATCGTCTCGACAGCACCAGTCTCAGCGCACCGGCGCGACGCAAGATATTTTCGACCTTCGTGGAGATGTCGCAGAACATCATGCACTACGTCGATCCCGATCAGGATGGCATCAAGGTCGGCGCGCTCGCCGTCGGCCACAACGGCGACAAGTACTACGTCATGTGCGGCAATCCGGTGCGCGTCGAATATGTGGAGCGCATCAAGGAGAAGGTCGAGCCGCTGCGCAGCATGACGGTGGAGGAAATCAAATCCGCCTACCGCGCCCAGCTGCGCAACGACGAGCACGAACAGCAGGACGACCTCAGCAAGGGCGCGGGCCTCGGCTTCCTCACGGTGGCGCGCGATGCCAGCGAGCCTATCGAGTACCAGATCGTTTATCGCTCCGAACGCCAGGACTTCGCCGAGTTCTATCTGCGCGCGGCCATCTGACGCACCTCATTCTCAGGAGAAATCTTCATGCAAGACATCCTCATCCAGGCCACGGCCGAGACGCCCGAAGTCAAGTTCCTCTACTCGGCGAACACGCTCAGCATCACCGGCGAGTCCTACCCCGAAAACGCCATGGCCTTCTACGCGCCGCTGCGCGCCGGACTGCATGACTATCTGGTTCAGGTCTCGGAGCAGACGCCGATCGAAGCGCATTTCTCGCTCAAGTACTTCAACAGCTCCAGTACCAAGCTGCTGCGCTCGCTGATCTCGCTGCTCAACGACGCCGCGCGCGCCGGCAAGCACATCACGGCGCACTGGTACCACGACCCCGAGGACGACATGATGATGGAGTTCGGCCACGACCTGCAGGACGAGTTCGGCATGCTGCACCTCAACGTTACGCCCTTCGAGGTCGCGTGATTCCCCTGTTCATCCGCACTCACGGTACCGTCGCAGCGTCAGCTGGCAGGCAGCCAGACGCTGAAGCAGGTACCTTGTCCCGGCACGCTCTGCACGGTGATCTGGCCGCCGTAGCGGGCGACCAGGGTATAGCTGATCGAAAGTCCGAGGCCGGTGCCCTGGCCCGGCCGGGTGGTGAAGAAGGCGTCGAAGACGCGCGGCAGATGCTCGGCGCTGATGCCGACACCGCTGTCGCGGACGTGAATGACCACGCCATCGCTTCCGTTTAACGACTGATCCTCGCTGCTCAGCGTCAGCGTTCCGCCGCCCTGCATCGCATGCATGGCATTGGTGATGAGATTAATCAGCACCTGCTGCAATTCGTTCCGGTTGAGGCTGCACTCGCGCGTGGCGCGGTCGTCGCGCTGCACCCGAATTTCGGCCTTCTTGAGCAAGGGCCCGAGCAGTACCAGCGAATCGGCGATCACGCTCTGCGGCGTCAGACTTTCCATGTAGCCGGCATATTCGGTAGGACTGGCGAATTGCAGCAGCTTGGTGACCATCAGGTTGATACGGTGAATCTGCTGGTCCATCAGGCGCAATTCTTCGGCCACCGGCGCAGTCGCGGCGCCAAGCGTGTCGCGCAGCACATCGAGATTGCCCTGCAGTACAGCCACCGGGTTGTTGATCTCGTGCGCCACGCCGGCGGTGATCTCGCCGATGGCGGCCAGCTTTTCGGCCAGCGCCAGCTGCCGCTGCGTGTCGCGCAGCAGCGCGTTCGACGCCTCAAGCTCGGCGGTGCGTTCCGCCACCTTGCGGTCGAGCGCCTCGCCCCAGATCTTCAACTCGTGGTTCTGCGCCTGCACGGTATCAAGCAGTTCGTCGAGGTGCTCGGACAGGCGGCCCAGTTCGTCGAGGCGGTCCGTCGTCGCACTGGCCGCGCTGCGCGCCGACAGGTCGCCGTGCTGGACTGCACGCATGGTTGCGTTCATCGTCTCGATGGGTCGGTAGATGCCGCGCGCGACGCGCAGCGAGAACCACACGCCGCCGGCGCCGATCAGTGCGAACAGGAGGACGATGCCGGTAATCGCCTTGTGCTTGGCTTCGCGGAAGGGCGTTTCAAGATAGCCTACGTAGAGCATGCCGACCGGCGTGCCAAAACTGTCGTGGATCGGCTCGTAGGCGGAGATGTACCAGTCATGCACGACGAAGGCGAGATCGAGCCAGGTCTTGTTGAGGTTGAGCACGTGATTGCGCACGATGGCCGAGGCGCGCGTGCCGAGCGCGCGCTTGTCGCCGAACAGGCGCACATTGGTGGCAATGCGCACGTCATCGATGAATAGCGTCGCTGTACCGTCGCTGCCGGGCGGCAGCGAGCCCGGCGTATAAACGAGATCGTTGATGGTGTCGACGAAATCGAGGTTCTGGTTGAGCAGCACGCCGCCTTCGAGCACGCCGAGCAGCCTGCCCTTGGCATCGCGCACCGGATAGGCGGTATGCACCACCATGCCGCGATCCTCCTCGCTGCGCTCAGTCGGAACGGCGTTGGGCGTATCCACCAGTTCGATATGCGCCTGCTTGGCCAACCAGGGATTGATGGCCGCCAGCTGCGTCGGGCTGAAGATGTCGATGGCCGTCTGCGGCCGCCCACGCAGGGCCGACAACACCACCGGCCATGCTTGCGGTGCATAGTCGGCGGGATCGGTGCCGGTGGCTGAGACGCGCAGGCGCCCGGTGGCATCGGTGAAATGCAGGAAGTCCATGCCCAGCGCCGCCTTGCGTTCAGCCAGCAGATTCTGCAGGTCGTCCATGCGACCGGCTTCGACGGCGACGGCAAAATCGTGCGAGTCGCCCAGGGCTGAGACATCCTGGCCAACGCGATCGATGACGTGATTGAAGTACTGGTGGGCCACGGCCAGGTCGCTGCTGACCTTGAACGTCAGCAGGCGATCGTAGTAGCCAATCCCCCACTGATAGATCAGGTAGAGCAGCGCCGGCAGCAGCAGCAAAAAAGGCAACGTCGCCAGCTGCAACAGGCGGCGGCGTACCGACGCTTCACGCCGCGCGGTCATCGGCCATCACTCCAACCCGCTTCCCGAGGAAGAGGGTGACCGTGGGTCGGGCGGGCTGCACCAGCGCTCATACACCCCATTCGCCGCACTTGCGTTCCAGCGTCTTGCGCGACACACCGAGGCGCCGCGCGGCCTCGCTCTTGTTGCCGTCGACCGAGGCGAGAACCTTGAGGATGTGCTGCTTCTCCAGCGCCTCCAGCGTCATCTCGCTGGGCGGTGAATCGGTGACGGTGCTGGTGGCGAAATAAACGAAAGGAAAGTTGCCGAGGATCAGCCAGCGCTCAATGACGTTGCGCAACTCGCGCACGTTGCCGGGCCAGGGGTGTTGGCGCAGGGTGGCGAGCTCTTCCTCGCCGGGTACCTGCATCGGCACACCGAGTTGGGCCGAGAGTTGTCGCATGAAGTGCATGGTCAGGGCCGGAATATCATCGGCGCGCTCGCGCAAGGCCGGCATGTGTACCTGCACGACGTTCAGTCGATAGTAGAGATCCTGCCGGAAGTCGCCGGCCTGCACCGCTGCCTGCAGATCGCGATTGGTGGCGGCGACCACGCGCACGTCGACCGGAATCTCGCGCTCGGCACCAACCGGCCGGATTTTGCGGTCTTCGAGCACGCGCAGGAGTTTGGCCTGCATCGCCAGCGGCAGCTCGCCGATCTCGTCGAGGAACAGCGTGCCGCCCTGCGCATAGAAGAACAGGCCTTCACGCGAGGATGCTGCGCCGGTGAAAGCACCCTTGAGATGGCCGAACAATTCGCTCTCGATGATCTCGGGCGCGATCGCGCCGCAGTTCAGCGGCACGAAGGGGTTGGCGACGCGCGGGCTGAGCTGGTGCAGCGCACGCGCCGCCACCTCCTTGCCGGTGCCGGACTCACCGCTAATCAGGACCGTGGTCGGCATCACCGCGAGGCGGCGCAGCGCTTCGCGCACCGGACGCAGCGCCTCGGATTCGCCGATCATACCGTCGTCGCCGGACAGGTCGCCGCGCGCATCGAGCGTGCGGCGCAGAATGAAGTTCTCGCGCTTGAGGCGCGAACGGTCGAAGCAGCGGCCGATCGCGTTGAGTATCTGGTTGATACGGAAAGGCTTGAGCAGAAAATCGGCGGCGCCCGCCTGCAGCGCACTGATCGCGGTATCGAGGTCGGCAAAGGCAGTGATCAGGATCACCTCATTGTGCAGCCCCGCAGCGCGGATCTCGTGCAGCCAGTCCACGCCCTTCTTGCCGGGCATGGCGTTGTCGAGAATGATGAGGTCGAAGTGATGCTGTTCAAGCAGCCGACTCGCCTCATCGACGGAAGCGGCTGTCTCGACCAGGCCGCAGCGATGCTGCAGCGAGCGCAACAGGAAGCTGCGCATGCCGGGCTCGTCGTCGACGATCAGGATGGAGCGTTCGCGCCAGCCGCCGAAGGCGTCGTCCCCGGTCTTTTCAGAGGGAAGTTCTGCTGCGTCAGACATCATGGTCCCGGCGGAAATTATGGATGAACGGCCGAGTGTTTCGTACCGGCGAAAAATTGTCCAGTCCCGAGCTTACGCGAGAAAGAAAAAACGAGGGCGACTTGCGTCGCCCTCGCAAGGGGGCAGTTACAACACAGAGTTACAGCAAAAAACTCGTTTCAGTGGAACAAGGCCATTGCCTTTTGCAAGGTGGACCAGACGCCCACCGCCAGCGGAATGCCAACGTAGAGCCAGAACACAGTCACCAGGGCGGGATTGTGCGAAATATGTCGATGCGTGGTCATGATCAACTCTCCTGTTTAGCGCATGGCGTGGGCAAGCTTGGCACCGCCGTTGCGGGCGCCGGCATCGTCAAGGCCATCGACCTCGGCCTGGCTCATGTGATGCTTGGCATCCACGGCGCGTATCAGCAGGTTGCAGACGCAGCCGACCAGCAGCAGAGCGGCCATGATGTACATGGTGTCGGTGTAGGCGTCGGCCTTGGCCACGCCGTGGGCGAGCTGGTATTCGCGGATGTAGTTCACCAGGGTCGGGCCGAACACGCCGGCAGCTGCCCATGCCGTCAGCAGGCGGCCGTGGATGCCGCCGACGAACTTGGTGCCGAAGATGTCGGCAAGGTAGGCCGGAATGGTCGAGAAGCCGCCGCCGTACATGCTGATGATGATGCAGTAGAACAGCACGAACATGGAGACGTTACCGGCATGACCCATGGCCGGGACGCTGGCATAGATGACGGCACCGAGCAGGAAGTACACCAGGTAGGTGTTCTTGCGGCCGAGCCAGTCGGAGGCCGAGGACCAGAAGAAGCGACCACCCATGTTGAAGAGGCTCATCAGACCGACGAAGCCGGCGGCCGCAGCGGGCGTAACCTGATCCTTGAACATTTCCTGGATCATCACCGAAGCCTGACCGAGCACACCGATGCCGGCGGTCACGTTGAGGCAGAGCACCAGCCACAGCAGGTAGAACTGCGGGGTCTTGAGCGCCTGGTCGATGTGCACATGGTTGCGCGTGATCAGTTTGCTGCCCGATGCGACCGGCGGCTCCCAGCCGGCCGGCTTCCAGTTGGCCGGCGGAACGCGAATCGCAACCGCGCCGATCATCATGGAGATGAAATAGAGGACGCCCATGATCACGAAGGTCGGCGCCACGCCGACCGAGGTGGCCGACTTGAAGCTGTCCATGAGGAACACCGACAGCGGCGCGCCGATCATGGCGCCACCGCCAAAGCCCATGATGGCCAGGCCGGTCGCCATGCCACGACGGTCGGGGAACCACTTGATCAGGGTCGATACCGGCGAAACGTAGCCGAGGCCGAGACCGATACCGCCGATGACACCGTAGCCGAGATACAGCAGCCAGATCTGGTGTAGCTGCACACCGATGGCGGAAATCAGGAAGCCGCCGCCGAAGCAGCAGGCGGCCACGAACATGGTGACGCGCGGGCCGACCTTTTCCAGCCACTTGCCGCCGAAGGCTGCGGCAAGGCCGAGACAGAAGATGGCGAGACTGAAGATCCAGCCCAGGGTGGTGAGTTTCCAGTCGTCGGGCGCCGATTCGGTAATGCCGATGACCTTGCTCAGCGGACCGTTGAAGACGCTGAAGGCGTAGGCCTGACCGATGCACAGGTGCACGGCGAGGGCGGCGGGCGGCACCAGCCAGCGGTTGTAGTCATGGGGCGCAACGATGCGCTCCCGGGAAAAGAATCCGGACATGATGAATCTCCTCTGTTTTGGGTGACCGTTGCGCACTGCCATGCGCGCTCCGGCTTGTAAGGAGATTCAGCAACCGCTGTGCCAGCCCCGACAAAAATTTCGGAGCCTTGATTCACAAGACTTATTGTTTGATAAGCCCGGGTGGCGCGACAAAATGTCTGCGACATTCTGTCCCGGCCGCAGACAGAATGTCGCAACAACTCAGGTTTGCGCCGCCTTGCGCCCGAGCAGCATGGCGAAGACGATGCCGATCAGCGGCAGGGCCACCGCGGGGATGGCAAAGGCCGGCACGAAACCGATGTTGTCGATCACCAGCGAGTTCAGCGACACGCCGCCCGACTGACCGAGGAAGAACAGCGCTGCGAATAAAGCCACAGCGGTGCCACGATGCGCCGGCGCCATTTGCGTGGCGTTGATCTGGAAGGTGTTGTGCAGCATGTAGTAGCCGATGCCCGCACAGAAAGCGCCCGGCACGGCCCACAGCCAGTGCGGCGCGAGGATGAAGATCAGGTAGGCGCTGCCGAGCGAAAATCCGCCGGCAATCGCCAGGCCGCGTTCGCCGAGCGTGCCGACGAAGCGTTTGGCGAACAGCGCATACGAAAGCCCGCCGAAACCGAACATGGCCATCAGACCGCCGGCCAGCGTCAGGGAAATACCGAAGTGGCGATGCAGATAGGTAGGCACATAGGCCAGCCCGCCGAAGACGCAGGCGCCCTCGAAGCAGACGCCGATCAGAATGGTGCGCGCCCAGCCCGAGCTCAACACCGCCTGAAAGCGCTGCAGGAAGCCGAGATCGGGATGCGCCTTTTCGCCGGCGCTGTCGATCGCCGGCGAGCGCCGTAGCTCACGGATCAGCAACAGACCGACCACGCCGAAGGCGACCAGCATGAACCAGAAGGCGCCGCGCCAGCCGGTGAGGTCGGCGAACAGACCGCCGAAGAGCTGGCCGCTGATGATGCCGAAGATCTGTCCGATCAGGAAATACGCGAGCACCGGCTGACGCCGCTCGTAGGGCACGTTGTCGGCAATCCAGGCCATCGACAAGGGAATTGCCGCCGCGGCGGTGGCACCGTTGAGCACGCGGAACAGCACCAGCGTCGAGAAGTCGCCGGCCAGGGCCGTACCCAGCGCGCCGGCCATGCTCGCCAGCATGGCGTAGCTGATGACGCGGTATTTGCCGAAACGGTCGCCGAGCGGGCCGTAGAGCAATTGCAACGCGCCGTAGGCGAGGGCGAAGCCCGACACCGCATACGCGGCCTTGCCGGCGGAAATGGCGAACGCATCGGCAAGCTGGGGCAGCAGCGGATCGGTGATACGTGCGGCGCCGCTGCTGGCGAAAGCGGCGACCGAAAGCAAGGCGATCTGGCGGATCAGCGTACCTTCATTCTGAGCGGCGTTGGTCATCATCGAAGCGTAACAATTTCTGCGTATAAGTGCATGCACGAAGATTGCTTTATGTCTTATGGGAAGGCCGGCCGGGACCTGCCACCGAACCTGCATCCGGCACGACAGGCTAGGCCAACCCACTGATGCAAAAAGCGAAATGGAGCTAATCATGCAAACCGTATGCGCACATTGCTACACCCTGCTGACGGCGCGACAACAGCGCACCATGTGCATCCTGTGCACCAAGTGCGAACAGAACTGGGCTGCTGGCAAGACCACCATCCGCACGCGCAAACTGCCGAGCTGGGAGCACGCTCACCCGCTGCCCGCGCAGCGGGACATGCATCTGCCCTGAAGCAACGAGGGCGCCCGACGCCGACGCCAGGCCACCTGGCATGATCGGCACCCGCGCTGCCGATTCGCGGCATAATTCCGGTGCAAGCCACAGCCAAGCACCGGAATGACTCTCACCGATCTCAAGTACATCGTCGCCCTCTCGCGCACCCGCCATTTCGGCCGCGCCGCCGAGGCCTGTTTCGTCGCCCAGCCGACGCTCTCGGTCGCCGTCAAGAAGCTTGAGGAGCAACTCGGCGTAGCCCTGTTCGAGCGCGCGCCGGGCGAAGTGCGTCCCACCGAAATCGGTATGCAGGTCGTTGCCCAGGCCGAGCGCACGCTGGCCGAAGCCGCGCGCGTCGGCGAAATCGCCGCCGCCGCCCAAGCATCTGCTGGAGTTCTACAACCCCGACAGCTATGCGTTCACCGGTGCCGCCTGGTACAGCGACAAATACAACAAACTGAAATTTGGCGATTTCGAAAAGGACCCGTTGCACGCGAACGTCACCGGCGGCTGGATCGCGATGAGCCAGCGCTTCTTCGTGGCCGCGTGGATTCCGGATGCCAAGCAGGCGCAGCAATTCGGCAGCGTGGAAACCCAAGCGACCGATGCGAGCGGCAAGCCGCGCTACCTGATCCGCACCGTCGGTCCGGGTTTCTCCGTGGCGCCTGGCGCCAGCGCGACCCGCACGTCGCGCTTGTATGTCGGTCCGAAACTGCAAGACAAGCTGGGTGACATCGCTCCGGGCCTCGATCGCACGGTCGATTACGGGATGTGGACCTTCATCGCGCAGCCGATGTTCAAGTTGCTCGCGTTCCTGCACAAGCTGGTCGGCGCGTGGGGCCTGGCGATCATTGTGCTGGTGCTGCTGATCCAGGCTGCCACGTACAAGCTCACCGAAGCGCAGTACAAGGCCGGCGCCCGCATGCGCAAACTGCAGCCGCGCCTGAAAGCGCTGAAGGAACGTTTCGGCGATGACAAGCAGAAGTACCAGCAGGCGATGATGGAGCTGTACAAGAAGGAAAAGATCAATCCGATGGGGGGCTGCCTGCCGATCCTCATCCAGATGCCGATCTTCTTCGCCCTGTACTGGGTGCTGGTGGAATCGGTCGAACTGCGCCAGGCGCCCTGGTTCGGCTGGATCCAGGACCTGACCGCACGCG
>DATMTO010000164.1:0-16630 GCA_035564055.1 Rhodocyclaceae bacterium
GCTGATTTGAGTTTGTACCCGAAAACGCTTTTTTCGGGTTGAAAAACACATCGCAAGGCGGGGCGGAATAATCCGAAAAACAAATCCGAATTCATCACTGCTTGCGTAGGAAAAGACCGATATGACAGTGTTCGCCAAAGAGACTTTACCCATCAGTCTCGAAGAGGAAATGCGCCATTCCTACCTCGATTACGCCATGAGCGTGATCGTCGGGCGCGCCCTCCCGGATGTTCGCGATGGCCTGAAGCCCGTACATCGCCGCGTGCTGTATGCCATGCACGAGCTGGGCAACGACTGGAACAAGGCTTATAAGAAGTCGGCGCGTATCGTCGGCGACGTCATCGGTAAGTACCACCCCCACGGCGACCAGTCGGTCTACGACACCATCGTGCGCATGGCGCAGGACTTTTCGCTGCGCTACATGCTGGTCGACGGTCAGGGCAACTTCGGCTCCATCGACGGCGACGGCGCCGCGGCGATGCGTTACACCGAAGTGCGCATGTCCAAGATCGGTCACGAACTGCTGGCCGATATCGAAAAGGAAACGGTCGACTTCGGCCCGAACTACGACGGCTCGGAACAAGAGCCGCTGATTCTGCCGGCGCGCATCCCCAATCTGCTGATCAACGGTTCGTCCGGTATCGCGGTGGGCATGGCGACCAACATTCCGCCGCACAATCTGACCGATGTGCTGAGCGCCTGCCTGGCGCTGCTTGAGAATCCGGCGATCGACATCGAAGAGCTGATCAAGATCGTCCAGGCTCCGGACTTCCCCACCGGCGCGCTGATCTACGGCCTGTCCGGTGTGCGCGACGGCTATCTGACCGGTCGCGGCCGTGTCGTCATGCGTGCCCGCACCCACATCGAGGAACTCTCGAACGGCAAGCAGGCCATCATCGTCGACGAGATTCCCTATCAGGTGAACAAGACCACGCTGCTGCAGAAGATCGCCGAGCTGGTTAACGAAAAACGCGTCGAGGGTATTTCGCACCTGCAGGACGAGTCCGACAAGGATGGCATGCGCATCGTCATCGAACTGAAGCGCAACGAAATGCCGGATGTGGTCCTGAACAATCTGTTCAAGATGACGCAGCTGCAGGATACCTTCGGTATGAACATGGTGGCGCTGGTCGAAGGCCGCCCCGAGATCCTGAACCTCAAGCGCATGCTTGAGTGCTTCCTCTCGCATCGCCGTGAAATCATTACGCGCCGCACCGTGTTCGAACTGCGCAAGGCGCGCGAACGCGGCCATATCCTCGAAGGCCTTGCGGTTGCACTGTCTAACGTCGATGAAATCATCGCCCTGATCAAGGCGGCGCCGACCCCAGCCGAAGCCAAGAAGGGCCTGATGGAGCGCATCTGGCGCTCGCCGCTGGTTGAGGAAATGCTGCAGCGTGCGATCAGTGACGGCGCCAATGCCGAACAGTATCGTCCGGACGGCCTGGCGGCCGAGTTTGGTCTGGCCGCCAATGGTTACCGTCTCTCCGATGCTCAGGCCCAGGCGATTCTGGAACTGCGCCTGCAACGCCTGACCGGTCTGGAGCAGGACAAGATCGTCAACGAGTACAAGGAAGTCATGGCGGAAATCGCCGACCTGCTCGACATCCTGGCCCGCCCCGAGCGCATTACCGCCATCATTGGCGACGAGCTGCGCCTGATCAACACGCAGTTCGGCGATGCACGCCGTTCCGAGATCGTGATGTCGACTGCCGACATCAATATGGAAGACCTGATCACGCCGCAGGACATGGTCGTGACCATGTCGCACGGTGGCTACATCAAGAGCCAGCCGCTGGCCGACTACGCGGCGCAGAAGCGCGGCGGTCGCGGCAAGGCGGCAACCGCCATGAAGGACGACGACTTCATCGAGAAGATGTTCGTCGCCAACACGCACGACTACGTGCTGTGCTTCTCCAACCGTGGCCGTGTCTACTGGCTCAAGGTTTATGAAGTGCCGGAAGGTTCGCGCACTTCACGTGGCAAGCCCATCGTCAATCTGTTCCCGCTGATGGAAGGCGAGAAGATCAACGTGGTGCTGCCGGTCAAGCAGTTCGACGAAGAGCATTTCATCTTCATGGCGACCGCCATGGGTACCGTCAAGAAGACCTCGCTCAACAACTTCGCCAATCCGCGCAAGGCCGGCATCATTGCGGTGGCGCTGGATGAAGGCGACGTGCTGATCGGCGCCGCGCTGACCGACGGCAAGCATGACGTGATGCTGTTCTCCGACGCCGGCAAGGCGGTACGCTTTGACGAGGACGATGTCCGCGCCATGGGCCGCGAAGCCCGCGGCGTGCGCGGCATGATGCTGGAAGACGGCCAGAAGGTCATCTCCATGCTGGTCGCCGAAAGCGAAGAGTTCAGCGTGCTGACGGCAACCGAAAATGGCTACGGCAAGCGCACGCCGATCGGTGAATACACGCGCCACGGTCGCGGCACCAAGGGCATGATCGCGATCCAGACCTCCGAACGCAACGGCAAGGTCGTCGGCGCCGCACTGGTCAAGCCGGAAAACGAAGTCATGCTGATTTCCGACGCCGGCGTGCTGATCCGCACCAAGGTCGAGCAGATCCGCGAGATGAGCCGCGCCACGCAGGGCGTGACGCTGATCAATCTGGATGAGGGTTCGCTGCTGGCCGGCCTGGAAAAGGTCGCCGAGTCCGAAACTGAAAACGAGGTTGAAAACGGCGTCGATGGCGTTGCAGATGAGGGGGCTGGCAGCGTTGGTGAGGCGGAGGGGTCGCAAGGTGGAGAGGACGCGGCAGAGTGACCCGCGTCTATAACTTCAGCGCCGGTCCGGCAGCACTGCCGGAGTCCGTGTTGCGTCAGGCCGCTGAGGAAATGCTCGACTGGCACGGGCGCGGCATGAGCATCATGGAGATGAGTCATCGCACGCCCGATTTCGAGGGCGTGATCGCCGCCGCCGAGGCCGATCTGCGCGAGTTGATGAGCATTCCCGCCAACTACAAGGTGCTGTTCCTGCAAGGCGGCGCCACGCTTCAGTTCGGCATGGTGCCGATCAACCTGCTGCGCGGCAAGGCCAGTGCTGACTACATCGTCACCGGTTCCTGGTCGGAAAAGGCCTTGGCTGAGGCGAAGCGCTATTGCCATGTGAACGTCGCGGCCGACACTTCGGCGGCCAATTTCACCTACGCGCCGGCGCAAGGCGAGCTGAAGCTCGATCCTAACGCCGCCTTCGTGCACGTCTGCACCAACGAAACCATCATGGGGGTCGAGTTTCCCTATGTGCCGGAAACCGGCAGCGTTCCTTTGGTTGCCGACATGTCCTCGCATATCCTGTCGCGCGAAATCGACGTTTCCAAATACGCGTTGATCTATGCCGGGGCGCAGAAGAATATCGGCCCGGTCGGCCTCACGGTTGTCATCGTGCGTGACGATCTGCTTGGCCAGGCGCTGCCCGGCATGCCGACGCTGCTCGACTACAAGGTTCATGCCGACAACGGCTCGATGCTGAATACGCCCCCGACCTTTGCCATTTACATGGCCGGCCTGATCTTCAAGTGGCTCAAGGCCCAGGGCGGGGTGCAGGCGATCGAGCGGCAGAACGTTGCCAAGGCCAAGTGCCTGTACGGCTGTATTGATGACAGCAAGGGCTTCTATCGCAATCCGGTGCGGGTGGCTGACCGGTCGCGCATGAATGTGCCCTTCACCCTGATCGACGCCAAGCTCGACAGCGTTTTCCTCAAGGAGTCGCTGGCGGCTGGACTGTCCAGCCTCAAGGGGCACAAGAGCGTCGGCGGCATGCGCGCCTCGATTTACAACCCCATGCCGCTGGCCGGGGTCGAGGCGCTGGTGGATTTCATGCGCGACTTCGCCGCGCGTCACGGTTGAGATTGAGAAGGAAGGGCGGACATGTCCAAGCCTGATGAAAAGGAAGAATTGGCCAAGCTGCGCGACGGCATTGACGCCATTGACAGCGAAGTGCTGCGTCTGATCAACGAGCGCGCCAAGATCGCGCACCGCATCGGTCAGATCAAGCAGGGCAATATTTATCGTCCCGAGCGCGAAGCGCAGGTGCTGCGGCGGCTCGCCGAAGACAACCCGGGACCCTTGCCGGATACCGCCGTGCAGCGTATTTCGCGCGAGATCATGTCGGCCTGCCTGGCTTTGGAGCAGCCCCTGAAAATTGCCTATCTGGGCCCGGCCGGCACCTACACCGAAAGCGCAGCGCAAAAGCACTTCGGCTCCGCGCCGGCCCTGAATTCGCTGGCCTCGATCGACGACGTGTTTCGTGCCGTCGAATCCGCCAATGTCGACTATGGGGTGATCCCGGTCGAGAACTCCACCGAAGGCGCAGTCGGCCGCTCCCTCGATCTGCTGCTGAACTCGCCGCTCAAGATCTGCGGCGAAGTGCATCTGCCGATCCATCACAACCTGATGAGCAAGGCGGCGGCAATCGGCGAGATCAAGACGATCTACGCCCACGCCCAATCGCTGGGCCAGTGTCATGAATGGCTTAATCGCAATGTGCCCAAGGCCGAACGTATTGCTGTCGCCAGCAATGCTGAAGCCGCGCGCATCGCCGCCAGTGAGCCGGGCAGTGCTGCAATTGCCGGTGAGTCTGCTGCGCGCCTGTACGAGCTCAATATCCTCGCCGCGAGCATCGAGGACAATCCCGACAACACCACGCGCTTCCTTATCCTCGCCGATCACGATGCCGGCCGTTCTGGTCAGGACAAGACTTCGCTGGTGTGTTCGGCGCAGAATCGTCCGGGCGCCGTGCACGAACTGCTGACGCCGTTCGCCAAAAACGGCGTGTCGATGACCCGTTTCGAGTCGCGTCCTGCCAAGGGCATGGGCGGTGGCAAATGGGAATATGTTTTCTACGTCGACATCGAGGGCCACCGTGAGGATGCCGCCGTTGCCGCGGCCTTGCAGGAGCTCGGCGGCAAGGCCAGTTTCGTCAAGATCCTCGGTTCCTATCCAGTCGCCGCTTACTAGTCATTTACTGATTCCGTACCGATCATGAGCATTGCAGAACAGTCGCCGGCCTATATTCGCGCCATTTCGCCCTATGTGCCGGGCAAGCCGATTACCGAAGTCGCGCGCGAACTGGGTATTCCGGAAAGCAGCATCATCAAGCTGGCTTCGAACGAGAATCCGCTCGGCATGAGCCCCAAGGCGCGGCAGGCCGTCGAGGCCGCACTCGCCGGCATCGAGCGTTATCCCGACAACTTCGAGCTGACGCAGGCGCTGGCTGAACGTTGTGGCGTGAACTTCGCCCAGATCGTGCTCGGCAACGGTTCCAACGACATCCTCGAACTGGCCGCGCGCGCCTTCCTCGGCCCGAATCGCTCGGCGGTGTTCTCCGCCTACGCGTTTGCGGTGTATCCGCTCGCCACCATGGCGACCGGCGCCGAATGCGTCGTGGCCTCGGCGACGCCGGACTTCGGCCATGATCTTGCCGCGATGAAGGCGGCGATCCGTCCGGACACCCGCATCGTCTGGCTGGCCAATCCAAACAACCCCACCGGCACCTTCCTGCCTTACGGCGACATCGAGGATTTCATTGCCGGTATTTCGTCCGACATTCTGGTGGTGCTGGACGAGGCCTACAACGAATACCTGCCCCTGTCCGAGCGTTTCGATACGCTGGCCTGGGTGAAGCGCTTCCCGAACGTGCTGGTCACCCGCACCTTCTCCAAGATCTACGGTCTGGCGGGTTTGCGCATCGGTTACGGTGTGGGTTCGCAGGCCGTGGTCGATCTGCTCAATCGCGTGCGCCAGCCTTTCAATGTAAACAATCTGGCCCTGGCTGCTGCAAGTGCGGCACTCAAGGATCAGGAGTTTCTGAACGAGAGCTTCGAGCTCAACCAGCGCGGCATGGCGCAGATTCTTGCCGGCCTGAAGACGCTCAAGCTCGAGTCCCTGCCGTCCTACGGCAACTTCATTACCTTCAAGGTCGCGGATGCGGCTGGCGTGAATCGCCGCCTGCTCAAGCAGGGCGTCATCGTGCGCCCGCTGGCCGGCTACAACATGCCAGACTACCTGCGCGTGACCATCGGTCGCGAACATGAAAATGCGCGCTTCCTCGAAGCGCTGGAGAAAGCAATCCGTGGCTGATTTCAAGCTCAACAAGGTCGTCGTCTACGGCGTCGGTCTGATCGGCGGTTCCTTCGCCCTGGCCCTTAAACAGGCCGACGGCGCGGCCGAGATTGTCGGTCTCGGTCGCTCCACGGCGTCGCTGGAAATTGCCCAGGGTCTGGGCGTCATTGATCGCGTCGGCGAACTCACCGACGTGCGCGATGCCGATCTGGTGTTACTCGCCATGCCGGTCGGCAAGATGGAGGCCGCGATGCTTGCCATCGCACCGCATCTGGGCGCCAAGACGGTGGTCGTCGATGCCGGCAGCACCAAGCAGGATGTGGTCGCCGCTGCGCAACGCGCCTTCGGCAGCCGTATCGCCCAGTTCGTGCCTTGTCACCCGATCGCCGGCGCCGAGAAGAGCGGCGCATCCGCTGCGCAGGCCGGCCTTTACATCGACAAGCGCATCATCGTCACACCGCTGCCCGAAAATACGCCGTTCGCCATCGCCATCGCCGAGGCCGCCTGGACCGTTTGCGGTGGCGATGTGTCGGTCATGACACCGGAACAGCACGATGCCATGTTTGCGGCCGTCAGCCATTTGCCGCATTTGCTGGCTTTCACGCTGGTTGACGAGTTTGCCAAGCGCCCCGAGGCGAGCGAGCTGTTCGGCAATGCCGGTAGCGGCTTTCGCGACTTCACACGCATTGCCAGCAGTCATCCGGAAATGTGGCGCGACATCAGCGTCGCCAATCGCACCGCACTGGTCGCCGAGCTCGATCGCTACATGAATGCGCTGCTGCAACTGCGCGTGCTGCTCGCTGGTGCCGATGCCGAAGGCCTCGAAAAGGTCTTCACCAACGCGCGCGACGCCCGCAACACCTGGCTGGACTCAATCGAAAAGTAAGCCCCGAATGGAATTCCTCGATCTTCCCGCCCTGCATCGCGCCGCTGGCGTGGTGCGCCTTCCCGGTTCCAAGAGCATCTCCAACCGGACCCTGCTGCTGGCGGCCTTGGCCGAAGGACGCACCGAGATTCACGACCTGCTCGATTCCGACGATACGCAGGTTATGCTCACCGCGCTGAAAACTCTGGGCGTGCACATCGAGCCGCTCGGCCGCGATAGTTATGCCGTGACCGGCATCGGCGGGGCCTTCCCGGTCAAGCAGGCGGATCTGTTTCTTGGCAATGCCGGTACCGCGTTTCGTCCGCTGACCGCAGCATTGGCCTTGTCCGGCGGCACTTATACGCTGGACGGCGTGGCGCGCATGCATGAGCGTCCGATCGGCGACCTCGTCGACGGTCTGCGCCAGATCGGCGTGCAGGTCGATTATCTTAAGAATGACGGCTTTCCGCCGCTGCAGCTGAACCCTTCGGAAATCTCGCTCAACGCGCCGATCAAGGTGCGCGGCGACGTTTCCTCGCAATTCCTCACCGCCTTGCTGATGGCGCTGCCCCTCATTTGCCAGACCTCGGGCAAGGCTGCGCAGATCGAGGTGGTCGGCGAGCTGATCTCCAAACCCTATATTGAAATCACCCTTAATCTGATGGCGCGCTTCGGTGTCAAGGTCGAGCGCGGGCCTGAAAATGAGGGTTGGTCGCACTTCACCATCCATGCAGGTAAGTACCTTTCGCCGGGCAGCATCCATGTGGAAGGCGATGCCTCGTCGGCGTCCTATTTCCTCGCCGCCGGCGCGATCGCTGGCGGGCCGGTGCGCGTCGAAGGCGTTGGCAGCACCAGCATTCAGGGCGACGTGCGCTTTGCCGAGGCGCTGATTGCGATGGGCGCCGAGGTGTCGTACGGCGATAACTGGATCGAGTGCGCCGCGCCGGTCGGGCGCAAGCTGGCCGCCTTTGAGGCCGACTTCAACCATATTCCCGACGCCGCCATGACCCTGGCGGTGGCCGCGCTCTTCGCCGACGGCCCGTGCACGCTGCGCAATATCGCTTCCTGGCGCGTCAAGGAGACCGATCGCATCTTCGCCATGGCGAAGGAGCTGCGCAAGGTGGGCGCCGAGGTGGAAGAGGGCGCGGATTACCTCAAGGTCACGCCGCCGCTTGCTTTCATCCCCAATGCCGCGATCGAAACCTACGACGACCACCGCATGGCCATGTGTCTGTCACTGGCCACTTTCGGTGGCGTGCCGGTGCGGATTCTTGATCCCAAGTGCGTGGGCAAGACCTTCCCCGGCTATTTCGACGCCTTTGCGCGGGTTGCCGCGCCGGTGATTGCCATCGACGGCCCTTCGGCCTCGGGCAAGGGCACGGTGGCGGCGCGGGTGGCCGCCAAACTCGGCTTCCACTACCTCGACAGCGGTGCACTCTACCGTCTGACGGCCCTGGCGGCCGAGAACAAGGGCGTGAGCTGGGACGACGAGCCGGGCGTGGCCGCTGTGGCCGCCCAACTACCGGTCGAGTTCATCGGCGAGCAGATCCTGTTGGCCGGCGTCGATGTCAGTGAAGCGATCCGCACCGAGCATATGGGCATCGGGGCCTCCAAGGTGGCTGCGCTGCCGGCTGTCCGCGAGGCGCTGCTGGAGCGCCAGCGCGCTTACCAACGCTTCCCCGGCTTGGTTGGCGATGGTCGCGACATGGGCTCGGTGGTCTTCCCCTGGGCCGAAACCAAGGTGTTTCTGACAGCCTCTGCCGAAGTGCGCGCCGAGAGGCGTTATAAACAGTTGATCGCTAAAGGAATGTCTGCTAATATCTCCGTCCTTCTAGAGGATTTGCAGGCCCGCGATGCGCGCGACAGCGCCCGTAGCGTGGGGCCGCTGAAGAAGTTCGACGATGCGGTGCTGGTAGATACCACGCCACTGAATATCGAGCAGGCGGTACAGGCGGTGCTGGACGCTTACGAGAAACACTGAGCGCGCAGCACTTCCTGTTTGCAATCAGGCAGTAACTGAACTTCACTGGGGTATGAATTCCCGCCCCGGTTGCAATACCCCAAACGGGGCGCAGTAACCCGCAAGGGGGTAGTAAATGCAGGGGCTGAACGGCCGCCCGGCCGCCAGCAATGTTTAACTAACCGTTGCCGCAAGGCGACAAGTCAGGTTTCTTTTTATGTCCGCTACTCAAACCTCCGTCGATTCGATGGAAAGCTTTGCCTCCCTATTCGCCGAAAGCCTCGAGCGCCAGGAAATGCGCGCCGGCGAAGTGATCACCGCAGAAGTTGTTCGCGTTGATAGCAACCACGTTGTCGTGAACGCCGGCCTCAAGTCGGAAAGCTTCATTGACATCAATGAATTCAAGAACGATCGCGGCGAAGTCGAAGTTAAAGCCGGCGATTACGTCAGTGTCGCCATCGAAATGCTCGAAGACGGCTATGGCGAGACCCGCCTGTCGCGCGACAAGGCCAAGCGCATCGCCGCCTGGAACGATCTGGACAAGGCACTGACCGAGGAAACCCTGGTCAAGGGCATGATCACTGGCAAGGTCAAGGGCGGCCTGACCGTCATGGTCAATGGCATTCGCGCCTTCCTGCCGGGTTCGCTGGTCGATACCCGTCCGGTCAAGGACACCACCCCGTTCGAAGGCAAGGAATTCGAATTCAAGGTTATCAAGCTCGACCGCAAGCGCAACAACGTCGTTGTTTCGCGCCGCGCCGTGCTGGAAGCCAGCCAGGGTGAAGAGCGTCAAGCACTGCTCGAAAACCTCAAGGAAGGTACCGTCGTCAAGGGTATCGTCAAGAACATCACCGACTACGGCGCATTCGTCGACCTGGGCGGCATCGATGGTCTGCTGCACATCACCGACCTGGCCTGGCGCCGCGTCCGTCACCCGAGCGAAGTGCTCAACGTTGGTGACGAAGTGACCGCCAAGATCCTGAAGTTCGACCAGGAAAAGAACCGCGTCTCCCTGGGCATGAAGCAGCTCGGCGAAGATCCGTGGGTGGGCATCGCTCGCCGCTACCCGTCGGGCACCCGCCTGTTCGGCAAGGTCACCAACCTGACCGATTACGGTTCGTTCGTTGAGATCGAATCCGGCATCGAAGGCCTGGTGCACGTTTCCGAAATGGACTGGACCAACAAGAACATTCACCCGACCAAGGTTGTCCAGCTGGGCGACGAAGTCGAAGTCATGATCCTGGAAATCGACGAAGAACGTCGTCGTATCTCCCTGGGCATGAAGCAGTGCCAAGCCAATCCGTGGGATGACTTCGCTCAGAACCACAAGAAGGGCGACAAGGTCAAGGGCGCCATCAAGTCGATCACCGACTTCGGCATCTTCATCGGTCTGCCGGGCAACATCGACGGTCTGGTGCACCTGTCCGACCTGTCCTGGTCTGCTGCCGGCGAAGAAGCCAAGCAGAACTTCAAGAAGGGCGACGAAGTTGAAGCCATCGTTCTGTCGATCGACGTCGAGAAGGAGCGCATCTCCCTCGGCATCAAGCAGATGGACGGCGACCCCTTCACCAGCTTCATCGCCATGCACGACAAGAACAGCATCGTGACCGGCACCATCACTTCCATCGACGCCAAGGGCGCCGTGGTCAAGCTGGGTGACGACGTCGAAGGCTATCTGCGTGCTTCCGAAGCAGCCCGTGAGCGTGTCGAAGACCTGCGTACCCTGTTCAAGGAAGGCGATACTGTCGAAACGCTGATCGTCAACGTGGATCGCAAGACTCGTTCGATCAACCTCTCGATCAAGGCCAAGGATCAGGTCGAGCAGAACGAAGCCATGAGCAAGTTGTCTGCCGACAGCTCCTCCGCCAGCAGCGGCACCACGAATCTGGGTGCTCTGCTGAAGGCCAAGCTGAGTCAGCAATAATCGGACGCAGCCGGATAGTTATGACCAAGTCCGAGCTGATCGCCCGGCTGGCGGCACGTTTTCCGCAGCTGGTGGCGAAGGATGCCGATCTTGCCGTGAAGGTGGTACTCGATGCCATGACCGCTGCGCTTGCGCGCAACGATCGCATCGAGATTCGCGGCTTCGGCAGCTTCGCCCTCAACTACAGGCCGCCGCGCGTCGGGCGTAACCCCAAGTCAGGGGAAAAGGTGAATGTGCCGGCGAAGTATGTGCCGCACTTCAAGGCGGGCAAGGAATTGCGCGAACGCGTCGATTTGAATGGCGAAGCGTGATCTCCTTGCTGGCTACTGACCAGCATAACTGCAGTAAAGTTTGGGCGGCACCTGCAAAGGTGCCGCCCATTTTGCATCCTGAGGGATGCCGTATTTTCATCCAGGGTCCGAAAAGCCGTCAGACTGATAAAGAGAGGAGCGCGAAACCATGAAAATCCTGAGCTGGATCATCCGTGCCTTCGTCTTCATCGTCCTGTTCGGACTCGCCATCAAGAACAGCACGCTGGTCGATCTCAAGTTCTTCTTCGACCGGACCTGGCAGATGCCCCTGTCGCTGGTGATTCTGATCGCCTTCGGCGTCGGCACCGCCTTCGGCCTGACTGCGGTATTGGCCACGCTGGTGCGCCAGCGCCGTGAACTCGGCAAGCTGCGCCGGCTGCATGAAGCCGGCAAGCCGCTGTGATTGTTCAACCCTTGACTCACTGAACCGACAAGAAGAAAAGCGTGGAAATCGAACTCTGGTGGCTGCTGGTACTGCCCGTGTTTTTCGGTCTGGGCTGGATCGCGGCCCGTATCGACATCAATCACCTGGTCCGGGAGTCGAGCGCGTTGCCGCGCTCCTACTTCAAGGGCCTAAACTTTCTGCTCAACGAGCAGCCGGACAAGGCCATCGAAGCTTTCCTTGAGGCCGCGCGCGTTGATCCCGAAACCATTGAGCTGCACTTTGCGCTTGGCAGCCTGTTCCGCCGCCGCGGCGAGGCCGACCGTGCCATCCGCGTGCATCAGAACCTGGTCGATCGCGACAACCTGACCGAGGAACAGCGCCTGCACGCCTTGTCCGAGCTCGGCCAGGACTTCCTCAAGCTCGGTCTGCTGGATCGGGCCGAGGACATCTTCGTCAAACTGCGCGGTACCTCGCGCAACGAAGAAGCGCTGCGTATCCTGCTTGAGATCTATCAGCAGGAAAAGGAATGGCAAAAAGCCATCGAGATTGCCGAGCTGCTTCCGGGCCATGCCGGCCATGAATGGATCAGCGAGGTCGCCAATTTCCACTGCGAGCTGGCCAACGATGCGCTGCTTGCCGGCAACGTGGAGACATCGCTCAAGCATCTGGAGCTGGCGCTGTCGGTCAATCGCAAATGCACGCGTGCAAGCGTCCTGCAGGGCGACATGGCCATGCAACGCGGCGATGCCGCGGCTGCCATCGAGCACTGGAAGCGTATTGAGCAGCAGAATCCGGTCTATCTGGCTCTGGTCGCCGGCAAGCTGATGGAAGCGTATCGTCAGCTCGGCAAGGAGGCGATCGGCGTTCAGCTGTTGCGCAACTATCTCGAACACTATTCCTCGCTCGACCTGCTCGATGCCGTGTTCCAGGCCGAAATCGGCAACGGCAACCCGGCCGGTGCCTACGTCCTCGTCCGCGACGAGCTGCGCCGCAATCCGACGCTGCAGGGGCTGGACAAGCTGCTGGAGGCGCAGCTGATGACGGCAACGCCGGAGCGCCGCAGCGATCTAGAGTTGATGAAGAACCTCATCCACAACCATACCCGTCGCGTAGCCCGCTATCGCTGCGATAATTGCGGCTTCAAGGCGCGTCAGTTCTACTGGCGTTGCCCGGCCTGTGGCGGCTGGGAAAGCTATCCGCCGCGCCGTACCGAAGAATTTGACCTGACTCCTTAACGGCCCGTAGCCAACGGTCGTTCCTGTTTGAAGATGAAGATACCTGTCACCTCTGCAACCCGCGTTCTGGTCGTCGGCGACGTCATGCTCGACCGCTACTGGTTCGGCGACGTTTCGCGCATTTCCCCCGAGGCCCCGGTGCCTGTGGTCAAGATCGAGAAGATGGAGGAGCGCCCCGGCGGTGCCGCCAACGTCGCGCGCAATTGCGCCGCGCTGGGCGCCAAAACCTCGCTGCTCTCCGTCGTCGGTGCCGATGATGCCGGCCACGCCCTGATGCGCCTGATGACCGATTCCGGCATTCGCGCCAGCCTGCACGAGGACGCCCAGCTCTCGACTACCGTCAAGCTGCGCGTGCTTGGTCGTCAGCAGCAACTGCTGCGTATCGATTTCGAAAATTCGCCCGATCATGAAGTGCTCAAGGCCAAACTGGCCGAATACGAACAACTGCTGCCCGAGACGGACGTCGTGATCCTGTCCGACTACGGCAAGGGCGGTCTCACCCATATCGGCGAAATGATCCGCCTGGCGCGCGCCGCCGGCAAGCCGGTACTGGTCGATCCCAAGGGCGACGACTATGCCCGCTACACCGGCGCCACCCTGCTGACGCCGAACCGTTCCGAGTTGCGCGAGGTGGTCGGCCGCTGGAAGGACGACGACGATCTGCAGAATCGCGCCCAGGCCCTGCGCGAAGGGCTTGGTCTGGACGGCCTGCTGGTGACGCGCAGCGAAGAGGGCATGACGCTGTTCACCGAACAGGGCGCCAGCCACGAACCGGCGCAGGCCCAGGAAGTCTACGATGTCAGCGGCGCCGGCGACACCGTCATCGCCACGCTGGCCGTGATGTTCGGCAGCGGCAGTGACATGACCACCGCCATGCAGCTGGCCAACAAGGCGGCCGGCGTCGTGGTTGCCAAGCTCGGCACCGCCATCTGCACGCTGGACGAACTCAAGGCTGCGGTCTAAGCGAGGAAAGCCATGTACACCATCGTCACCGGCGCAGCCGGCTTTATCGGTTCCAATATCGTCAAGGCGCTCAATGCGCGCGGCGTGACCGACATCATCGCTGTCGACAACATGAAGCGCGCCGAGAAGTTCAAGAACCTCGTCGATTGCGAAGTTGACGACTACCTCGACAAACACGAGTTTCTCGACATGCTTGAGGCCGGCCATCTCGACGGCGCCGTCGATGCCATCCTGCATCAGGGCGCCTGCTCCGACACCATGGAGCAGGACGGCCACTACATGATGGAGAACAACTTCCGCTACTCCTCGTCGCTGCTCGAGTTTGCACTCGATCAGGAGGTGCCGCTGATCTACGCATCGTCGGCGTCGGTCTATGGCGGCGGCAAGATCTTCAGCGAGTCGCGTGAACACGAGGGGCCGCTCAACGTCTATGGCTACTCCAAGTTTCTGTTCGACCAGATCGTGCGCCGTCGGCTGCCCGAGGCGAATTCGCAGATCGTCGGCCTGCGCTACTTCAACGTCTACGGTCCACGCGAGCAGCACAAGGGGCGCATGGCTTCGGTGTCCTTTCACCACTTCAACCAGTACATGGCCGAGGGCAAGGTCAAGCTGTTCGAGGGGACCGACGGCTATCCGAACGGCGGCCAGAGCCGCGACTTCATCTACGTAGATGATGTGGTCAAGGTCAATATGCACTTCCTCGACCATCCGGAAATTTCCGGCGTTTTCAATTGCGGCACTGGCCGCGCCCAGCCCTTCAACGACATCGCCGTCGCCACCGTCAATGCCTGTCGTGCCGCTGAAGGCAAGCCGGCCCTGAGCCTGGACGAGATGATCAAGCAGGGCTTGGTCGAATACATTCCCTTCCCGGATGCGCTGAAGGGCAAATATCAAAGCTTCACCCAGGCCGACCAGAGCCTGCTGCGCAGCGCCGGGGGCTATGCTGCACCGTTCGCGACCGTGGCGGAGGGCGTCAAGGCCTACGTCGATTACCGCCTGGCCAACGGCGAAGGAAAGTAAGCATGGTGCAGTGGAAAACCCTCGAAGATACCGTCGGCAATACGCCCTTGATCCGCCTGAAGCGGATCCCCGGTGCCGATAACGACAGGCGCAACAACGTCATTCTCGCCAAGCTCGAAGGCAACAATCCGGCCGGTTCGGTCAAGGACCGCCCGGCGCTGTCGATGATCACGCGCGCCGAGTTGTCCGGCCGCATCAAGCCGGGCGACACCCTGATCGAAGCGACCAGCGGCAATACCGGCATCGCGCTGGCCATGGTGGCCGCCATGCGCGGCTACGGCATGATCCTGGTCATGCCGGAAAACCAGAGCCTCGAGCGTGTGCAGACCATGCGCGCCTTTGGCGCCGAGCTGGTACTGACCGCGCGTGAAGGCAGCATGGAGCTGGCCCGCGATGTGGCCGAGAAGCTGCAGGCCGAAGGCAAGGGCATCATCCTCGACCAGTTCGCCAATCCGGATAATCCGATTGCCCACTACGAAGGCACTGGCCCGGAAATCTGGCGCGATACCGAAGGCACCATCACGCACTTTGTCAGCAGCATGGGCACCACCGGCACCATCATGGGCACTTCGCGTTTCCTCAAGGAACAGAACGCCAAGGTCCAGATCGTCGGCTGTCAGCCGTCCGACGGCTCGCAAATTCCGGGGATCCGCAAGTGGCCCGAGGAGTACCTGCCGAAGATTTTCGACCGTTCGCGCGTCGATCGGGTCGAGTCCGTGAGCCAGGCCGATGCCGAAGCAATGACGCGCCGTCTTGCGCGCGAAGAGGGCATCTTCTGTGGCATCTCCTCCGGCGGCGCCATGGCCGTGGCCCTGCGCGTTGCCGAAACTGTCGAGAACGCCGTCATCGTCAGCATCGTCTGCGATCGTGGCGATCGTTACCTTTCGACAGGCGTATTTCCTGCATGACGCCGGTTCTCGTCTTCGACATTGAGTCGATTCCCGATATCGCCGGCATCCGCACGCTGCACGCGTTGCCCGCCGAGCTGTCGGACAGCGAAGTGGCCGAATACATCTTCCAGAAACGCCGCGCGCAGAATGGCAGCGACTTCATGCCGCATCATCTGCAGCGCATCGTCACCATCTCCTGCGTCATGCGCAGCGACGAAGGTTTCCGCGTCTGGTCGCTGTCGGAGCCGCAGTTGAACGAAGGTGAGATCATCCAGCGCTTCTTCAACGGCATCGAGAAGTACACGCCGCAGATCGTGTCGTGGAACGGCAGCGGCTTCGACCTGCCCGTGCTGCACTATCGCGGTCTGATCCACAACGTCGATGCGCCACGCTACTGGGATCAGGGCGAGGGCGACTATCACGACAGCCGCGACTTCAAGTGGAACAACTACCTCTCCCGCTATCACAGCCGTCATCTCGACCTGATGGATCTGCTGGCGCTGTATTCAGGTCGAGCCAATGCGCCGCTTGACGAGCTGGCCAAGCTCATGGGTTTCCCTGGCAAGCTGGGCATGGATGGCTCGGCTGTCTGGAGCCAGTGGCTGGCCGGCGACATCGATTCCATTCGCGACTACTGCGAGACCGACGTCGTGAACACCTATCTCGTCTTCCTGCGCTTCCAGAAAATGCGTGGTGTCATGAGCGCCGCCGAATACGAGACCGAGATCGCCTTCGTTCGCGAATCGCTGGCAGCCTTGAAGCTGCCGCACTGGGAAGAGTTCCTCGCCGCCTGGTAAACCGGGGGCGGGCTAATGCCCGTTCGCGGCAGTGGTCTGCTGTTTGCGCCGCATTACTTCGGCCAGCATCTGCGAGAACTGTTCGCGCGCTTCATCCTCGATCAGCTTGCGGCCGATGACGGGCGGAATCCACACGCCCGATATTGCATCTGAGTGATATTGCACGCGGGTCTTGCCGCCTTCCTCGCTGAAGCGCGTGGTGCCGTCGAATTTT
>DATMTO010000165.1:0-1686 GCA_035564055.1 Rhodocyclaceae bacterium
TAGGCGATGGCCGGCGCCAGCAGGCGCGCCAGCGGCAACTTGCCGCAACGCTCATGCGCCAGACCCCAGCTGGCAACGGCACCGGGCACGGTAATCGCCGCCTGCGGACCGCGATGCGGAATCGCGTCCATACCCTTGTAGCTGTTGAGCGTGACATTGCGACCGCAATGACCGCTGCCGTTCAAGGCCATGACCTGTTTGCGCTCGCTGTCGTGGATCAGCCAGAAGGCATCGCCGCCGATGCCGATCATGTGCGGCAGCACCACGCTCATGGTGGCGGCGGCGCAGATGGCAGCATCAACCGCGGTGCCGCCTTCCTTGAGCACGTCAAGCGCGGCGCCTGAAGCCAGATAGTGGGCGGTCGCCACCATGCCCTGTTCGGCCCGGCAGACCGGGCGTGTGGTGCGCGGGCGCGGCCACGCCTGTCCGGCTTGTTTCGGCGTCCGGCCGATATGCAGATACGGTGTGTTCATGCTTCCTCCTTGCTTCACCATGACTGCAGCTTAGTGAAGCCGGCCGGCGGAGGAAATCGGGATTGCCTGAAACTTTCCTAGGGATTTCCCTAGGAAAGTCCGAACACGCTAGGCGCCCTCGATCAAGCCATGCTTCATGGCGTAGTGCACGAGGCCGGCCGTGGTCTCGATCTCCATCTTCTGCTGGATATTCGACTTGTGGGTGCTCACGGTCTTGTTGCTGAGCGATAGCGCATCGGCGATCTCGTTGACGCTGCGGCCCTCGACCAGCATCTGGAAGATCTGGAATTCGCGCGAGGTCAGGCGCGCGTGCGGCAATTCGTTTTCCGGCTGCTGAATCTGGCGCACCAGCTTCTCGGCGATGGCCGCCGAGATGAAGGTGCCGCCACGCGCGACTTTGCGGATGCCCTCGATCAACTGTTGCGAAGCCATGCTCTTGGTGATGTAGCCTGACGCTCCCGCACGAATTGCCTGTACCGCGTACTGACTTTCCTGATGCATGCTGAGCACCAGCACTGCCAGCTTGGGATGGCTGGCCTTGACCTGCTGGATCAAGGCGACGCCATTCCTGCCCGGCATGGACAGATCCGTCAGCAGCAGATCACAAGGCGTCTTGCGCAGCAGCTGCAATATCTCGTCGCCGCTGCCGGCCTCGCCGACCACCTGCATGTCCTGGTTGAAGGAAATGATCTGTTTGAGACCGTCACGAATGATGGCGTGGTCATCGGCAACCATGATGCGGATCATGCCGGCTGCACTCCCTTCTCTGCTTCACCCGGCCGCGGCAGCGACACCTCGATCTGCGTGCCGTGCCCCGGGCTGCTTTGGATTCTGAATTCACCGCCGAGCATATAGGCGCGTTCGCGCATGCCGACGATGCCGAGGCGACGACGCTGCGCCAGCTCCGACAGCAACATGCCCTTGCCGTTGTCGACAATACGCAGGACCAGACGCCCCTCGTCCAAGTGTAGCGTCACCTCGATGCGCGTGGCCTGCGCGTGGCGCGCCACATTGGTCAGCGCCTCCTGGACGATGCGGAATACCGCGGTTTCGACTTCGCCACCGAGCTGCGCGCCCGGCGGCGGCAGCACCAGCTCGCAGGCAATCCCGGTGCGCTCGGCGAAAGCCTCGGTCTGCCATTCGAGCGCGGCAGCAAGGCCGAGGCCGTCAAGGATCGGCGGACGCAGATCGGTAGCGAGACGCTGCACCGCAC
>DATMTO010000166.1:0-2919 GCA_035564055.1 Rhodocyclaceae bacterium
CGGGCGCGCCTGCTGGCCGCACAGCAGGCCTGCATGGCCGGCAGTGCGGGCGACGACCCGGTGCTGGCGGACATTTTCAGCCGCGTCGAGATCGGTCATGCCCAGGCCCTGCTGACCCTCGCACTCGAAAGCTTCGATCTGGCCGCGATCTACACCATCCACGGCTTCTGTCAGCGGGCGTTGGCCGAGCGCGCTTTCGAGTCGGGGCTGCCATTCGAATCCGAACTCGCCAGCGACGACCGGCGCGTGCTGCACGAGGCGATGGAGGATTTCTGGCGCAAGGAGATCGTTGCCGACAATGCCGATCCGCTCTGGCTGGGCTGGTTGCTGGCGCGTTTGCCGGGCCCGACCGTCCTGCTGCAGCAACTCGCGGCGCAGTTCGGCAAACCTTATCTGCTGCATGTATCGGCGCCCGCATTCGACCAGGCTGCCGGCCCCAAGTTTGCCGAGACTTTTGCACGCGTGAGGGCGGTGTGGCAGCGCGAGGGCGCAATTGCGATGGACCTCTTGCGCAAGGAACCGAACGTGAATCGCGTTTCGCTCAAGCTTGCCAAGATCGACCAGCTGTCCGCCGAGATCGGCATCTGGCTGGGCGGCGAACCTTCTCTGGCAGGTCCCAAGGATGCCGGCAAGCTGGCGGCGGGCGGCATTCCCATGAAGAAGGACAAAGTGCCGCCGGCGCACCCCGTCTTTGCGGCACTGGAAGAGCTGCTGTTGGCGCTGGATCATGTCGTTGCGGCCTTTGAGGCGCGCCTCGGTCATTTGCGCCAGCGGGCCATGCTGCAGTGCGAGGCCAATATACGCGCCGCGCGACAGCGACTGGCGACGCGCTCCTTTGACGATCTGCTGCTCGATCTGCATGCCGCGCTGCTGGGCGAGGGCGGTGAAGCGCTGGCCGCAGCCCTGCGCGTGCGCTATTCGGCGGCGCTGATCGACGAGTTCCAGGATACCGATCCACTGCAGTACGGAATTTTCTCGCGGATATTTGTTCCGCCCGACCCCTCAGGGCAAGACGGGTCGATGCCGCAGGGTTTTCCCTCGCTCACGGGTTTTTGTGCATTTGTCGGTGATCCGAAACAGGCGATCTACAGTTTCCGCGGTGCGGATCTGCGCGCCTACCTCGACGCTCGGGAGCAGGCCGGCGAACCGCTGGTGCTGGATACCAACCGGCGTTCGACGGCGCCCTTGATCGCGGCGGTCAATACGATTTTCAGCCACAGCGAACGGCCTTTCCTTGACGCGGATCTGGGTTTCGATCCGGTACATGCGCCGCCGAGTGCACCGGCGCCGATTCTCCTTGACGGAAAACCGCTGCCGGCCATGAATCTCTGGTTCCTGCCGCGTACCGGCAAGGAGCTGGAGCCGCGCAAGTCCGGCGAGAATAAGGGCAAGCTCGGTCTCATTCCCAAGAATCGCGCCACCCCGAGTATTGCCGCCGCCGTAGCGGATTCAATCGCCCAATTGCTGGCGGCCACGCAGGCCGGGCGGGTGACGCTCGACGACAAGGGCGTCCAACGCAAATTGCAGGGGCAGGACATTGCGGTGCTGGTGAAGTCGCATCATCAGGGGCAACTAGTTCGCGACGAGCTGCAGGCCTTGGGTGTAGCCAGCGTGCGCTATGGTCAGGACAGCATCTTCGATACGCAGGATGCGATTGAGGTGGAGCGAGTTCTGCTGGCGGTCGCCCATCCGGCGCGCGAAGGGCTGGTGCGTTCGGCGCTGGCGACGCAGCTGATGGGCTTGCGCGGCGACGAACTGGCGGTGCTCGATGGCGATGCCTGGCTGCTAAAGCTGGAGGATTTTCATCGCTGGCATGCGCTGGCGCGCGAACACGGCTTCATCCGCATGTGGCGCAGCTGGATGGTCGAGGCGGAGGTGGCGCCGCGCTTGCTGGCCCAGCCCGACGGCGAGCGCCTGATGACCAACCTGCTGCACCTGTCCGATCTGCTGGCGACACTGGCGCACGATGACAATCTCGGCATCGAGGCCTTGGCCAAGCATCTGGCCGATGCGCGCAACGACGCGCGCAGCGAAACCAATAGCGGGGAAGGGCGCCTGTTGCGCCTGGAGAGCGACGAAAACCTGGTGCGCATCGTCACCATTCACACCTCCAAAGGTCTTGAATATCCGATTACCTACTGTCCCTTCCTCTGGGACGGCAAGCTGCGCGAGGATGACGGTCCCGTTCGTTTCCATGATCCGGCGCAGGCACATCGCGCCGCGCTCGATTTCGGTTCCGCCGAGATCGACGCTCATCGCGCCCTGGCCGCAGAGGAAACGCGCGCCGAAGCCTTGCGTCTCGCCTATGTCACGCTGACGCGCGCGCGCCAGCATTGCGTGCTGGTCTGGGGCGCTTGCAGCGATGCCGAGTCATCGCCACTGGCCTGGCTGCTGCACGGCAGCGAACAGCTCGATTTCGGCAGCCTCGGCGACGCTGACTTACGGACACAGCTCGACGCCTGGCATGCTGCCTGCGAGCACATCGTGGTTGGCGATATGCCGGCGGCAAGCGCCGCACGCCTCGCCACCAAGGCTGTCGAGACACGGCCGCTGAGCGCCTTGCCCTGGCCGCAGCGCCCCATGCTGCCCTGGCGCATGCACAGCTTTTCGGCCTGGCTGCTGAATGCCGTCGAATCCGGCCTCGACGAACTGCCGGAGCATGACGCGATTGCGCCGGTGCCGACGGAAGTGGCGGCGGAGATCGAGGTCAGCAAATTTCCGGCGGGCGCCAATGCCGGCACCTGCCTGCATGCGATGTTCGAACGTGCCGATTTCACCAGCCCGGAGCCGGAGATCATTCTGGAGAGTCTGGCCGAGTTCGGTTTTGATGCCGACCTGCAGGGCGTGGCCACGCAGCTTTTGACCGAGGTGCTGGCAACGCCGATGCGCGCCGATCTGCCGCCCTTGCGCGAGATTCCG
>DATMTO010000167.1:0-2279 GCA_035564055.1 Rhodocyclaceae bacterium
GCCCCAGGTCTGGGCCAAGTGGTTGTAGACCGCCAGCGAGCCGGCTTGGCCGGGCTTGTTCTCGATCAGGGCGACCTGATTGCCTTCGGCGTCGCTCAGGGTGATCGATTCGATGTGGGAGACCTTGGGCAGGCTCTTGAGGTTGCTTGCGAAAGCAGACATCTTGTTCTTCTCCGTACTTAAATCTTCTTAGCCAGTTCGACGGCCTTGCCGATATACGACCAGGGCGTCATTTCGAGCAGGCGCTTCTTCTCGGACTCGGGAATCGCCAGCGTGGCGACAAAGGCCTGCAGCGCTTCGCGGGTGATGCCCTTGCCGCGCGTCAGATCCTTGAGTTGCTCGTACGGGTTGGGCACACCGTAGCGACGCATCACCGTCTGTACCGGCTCGGCCAGCACTTCCCAGCAGGCGTCGAGGTCGGCGCGCAGGCGCTCCGGATCGGCTTCCAGCTTGTTCAGGCCGCGCAGGCAGGAATCGTAGGCCAGCACCGCATAGCCGAAGGCCACGCCCATATTGCGCAGCACGGTCGAGTCGGTCAGGTCGCGTTGCAGGCGCGAGATCGGCAGCTTTTCGGAAAGATGACGCAGCGTCGCATTGGCGAGGCCGAGATTGCCTTCCGAATTTTCGAAGTCGATCGGATTGACCTTGTGCGGCATGGTCGAGGAGCCGATTTCGCCAGCCTTCAGCTTCTGCTTGAAGTAGCCGAGCGAGATGTATTGCCAGATGTCGCGGTTGGCATCGATCAGAATCGTGTTGGCGCGGGCGATGGCGTCGTAGAGCTCGGCCATGGCGTCGTGCGGTTCGATCTGGATGGTGTAGTGATTGAAGGTCAGGCCCAGCGATTCGATGAACTTCTTGTTGAAGTTTTCCCAATCGAAATCGGGATAGGCCGAGAGGTGGGCGTTGTAGTTGCCGACGGCGCCGTTGAACTTGGCGGTCATACTGACGCTTGCGATTCTTTCCCGGGCGCGGATCAGGCGCGCGGCGACGTTGGCCATTTCCTTGCCCAACGTGGTCGGCGAAGCCGGCTGACCGTGCGTGTGCGAGAGCATCGGCAGCTCGGCCAGATCGTGGGCCAGGTCGCGGACGCGGTTCAGCACCTTGTCGTAGGCCGGCAGCAGCACGCGATCGCGGGCCTCCTGCAGCATCAGCGCGTGCGAGGTGTTGTTGATGTCTTCCGAAGTACAGGCGAAATGGATGAACTCGGTGGCGGCGGTGACTTCGGCATTGCCGGCGAGACGGCCCTTGAGCCAGTACTCCATGGCCTTGACGTCATGGTTGGTGCGGGCTTCGATTTCCTTGACGGCCTCAGCATCGTCGGCGCCGAAATTGGCGATGACGTCGGCCAGCTCGGCCAGCGTGGCGGCCGAGAAAGGCTTGATCTCGGCGATTGCCGGTTCGGCGGCCATGGCCTTGAGCCACTCGATCTCGACCTTGACGCGATTGCGGATCAGCCCGAACTCCGAGAAGTAGGGGCGCAGGGCGTCAAGCTTGGAGGCGTAGCGACCATCCAGCGGCGAAAGGGCGGTCAGGGCGCTAAGGGAAAACTGCTGGCTCATGGCAAGGGCTTGGGTAAATTCACAAGAGGTGAATTTTATCATGCGGGCCATGGCGGCTTGCGCTCACGCCCGGGCCGGCGTCAGGTCAAAGTCAGACTGAAGGCCGATGATATAATTTGCATATACCTGCAGCACTTGCCCCTCCCTGAACATGAAGCTGATTGGCACCCACACAAGTCCCTTCGTCCGCAAGGTCCGAATTGTCCTCGCTGAAAAGAAGATCGACTACGACTTCCATATTGAATCTCCCTGGGCTGCCGACAACACCATCGCGCAAAGCAACCCGCTCGGCCAGATTCCGGTGCTCATCCTTGACGACGAGACGCCGCTCTACGACTCGCGCGTGATCGTCGAACATGTCGACACCGGCACCCCGAACAACAAGCTGATGCCGGCCTCCGGCCGCGAGCGCATTCTCGTCAAGCGCTGGGAAGCCCTCGGCGACGCACTCTGCGAAGCCTCGGTGATTGCCTTCCTGGAAGGCAAGCGCAAGGCCGGTGAAAAGAGCGAGGGCTGGATCGCGCGCCAGCGCAAGCGCATCGTCAACACCTTCGCCGCCGTCAATGCTGATCTCGGCGAACAGCCCTGGTGCACCGGCAACGCCTTTTCGCTGGCCGACATTGCTATCGGCACAGCGCTCGGCCACGTCACCTTCCGTCACCCCGACCTTGACTGGCGCAGCGACAACCCGAACCTGGTGCGTCTCTACGACAAGCTGAT
>DATMTO010000168.1:0-3181 GCA_035564055.1 Rhodocyclaceae bacterium
GGCCGGTGTTCGGCGGATTGACCGTGACGCCGGCGGCAGCCGCGGCGGCATCCACGCTCCAGTTCAGCGTCCGCCCGCCGGGCTGGGCATCGAGCGAGACTGTTGTACTGAGCGTGCCGGGCGGCACCACCGGATCGGCGGCGCGGATATTGTCCAGCGTGACTTTTGCGACCCTGATCTCGCCGTCGAGGCGGCGATTGGCGTAATTCACGTCCTCGACGCGTATCGTGAAACGGCCGGCGCGATTGCCGGCCCGCAGCGTCGACGCGCCCGGCAAGGTGACCGGGTTGGCGGTAATAAAGCTCATGTCGCCGTTGATGACGCGCCAGTTGACCTGACCGCTGGGCACCGTCGAGTTCACGGTCAGATTGCCGGTGCTGGCATTGTCGGCGGCCAGTGCCGTGGCGCCGGGGGCGGTGAGCGTCATCAGCATATTGCTGTACTCGATCAGCGGATTGCCGACATAGGGCTCGGCGCGCTGCGGTGCGGCGGCGCTGCCGAATACCTGGTCGCTGGTGAACTGGAAATTGCCGGGCGCGCCGATGAGCCGCCGGATCTGGTTGCCGCTGGCAAAGGGACGGCTCACCACGGTGCCGGCCAGCCAGTACACGTACACCATTTTCTGCTTGTAATTGAGCGTGCGCGGCAGTTGCGGCACACCCGGCCCGACAAAGCGGTTTACGTCGATGGCATCTCTGCCGTCGATACGGTGCGGGATATTGAAGGGCGTACCCAAGGTGTCGCCGCACTGATTGGCGGGGGCCGCCAGATCGTTGCGATAGCCGGGATTGAAGCCACCATTGGGCGGATCCAGAGTGAACTGGTCACCGCCGTCGGTAACCAGTTCGCCGACCACGCGTGTCAATGGCGGATGCAGGCTGTCCGAGCTGGAGAAGTTGAAAATATTCTGTATGCCGTAGGGCGGGGTGACGATGGTGTTGTTGCTGAGCGAGGCCACGCCGGTAGGCACTGCGTTGATCATGAGGTCGGCCATCAAAGTGGCGCCGCCTGCCGTGGAGTTTAGCGTTTCATCGAGGGTGGCGCCGGTTTCCGTGTCGCGGATGCGCAAGCCGATGTCGCCGGTCTGCTTGCTCGGCGTCACCGTCATCGCCGACGCGCTGGCGCCCAGAGAACGCCTGAATTCCAGCCGCATGCGGCGCCCGGTCGGGCGCGGGAAGGCATTGACGTCGACCTTGTTGCCACCGACGCCGTCGCGATTCGGCTCGCCGCTATTGTCCGGCGCGGGCACCGGCGTGGGCGGGATGCCGGCGCCGGGATTGCCGGGCAGGGTGACCGTGGCCAGCGGCGGATTGGCGCTGTAATTGGCTTCGAGAATCTGTACCAGCGTAATCGGCTTCGAGTCCGCGTAGTCGAGCGGATTGCTCACCAGCGCGGCACGCACGACGAAGTTCGTGCCGCCGAGCACGGTGCCGTGAGAAGGGTGGACGGAGCGCAGCTTGACGTGGCGCCCAAGCCCGACCACGCTGACGCCGGCTGGTGGCGTACTGCCGGGGTTGATCTTCCAGTTGAGCGGCGGATTGGCCGGAGAACCGGGCGCGATCTTCGCCGAGGTGCGCAGATCGAAGCCGCCGACGCCCAGTTCCAGCTTCTTGGGATCGACCCGGATCACGCGCTTGGTCGGCTTGGGCTTCTTGGGCTTGGTGATGACGTCGTAGAGCCACTTGAGCAGCAGGTAGAGCAGATACAGAAGGATCAGCAGAATGATCACCAGCACGATGACGATGATGATCAGCGCCGCGGTCGGGCCCACCAGCCGCACCAGCTCGCGCACGGCCGCGACCACCAGGGGCGCGGCCTTCTTGATGATCCAGATAATGGTGCCCGGCTTGGGAATGACGATGGGGCCTTCGAGCAGGCGGATCGGCCCGGCCCGGTTCGTATAGGGGCCGACCACGGTATCGGCATCGCTGACACCACCGCCGGCCGAGCGCAGGAAATTGCCGACCAGCGAGGTGACGCTGCCGGACAGGCGCGAGTAGGCGTTGCCGGCGAAGTCGACCATCGAACCGGCCGAGGAAACGAGAAAGCTGCCGACCGCGGCGAGTTGTTCGCCGATCGAGCGTTGCAGAAATGCGCTGATCTCGGCGATGGCGTCACGCACCATTTGCACGATGCTGTTCACCACGTCGAGCACGCGCGCCACGATGCGCCCGATCAAGGCGACTGCGCCGGTGATGAACTGCACGATGGCCGCGCGCAGGCGTTCCGCGGCGATGCTCATCAGGCCCAGCAGCATGGCGACGCCGCCGCCCGCCAGCACGTCGAACAGTTGCACGATCAGGCGTGCTCGCTGCTGCGCTTCTTGGTGGAGCTGGCGTATGGCTTCCGCCTGGGTCAGGGTGACGACGGGACGGTCGGGGTCGCGCACGCGCGGCGACAGCGTATCGGCGATGGCCTCCAGCGCCTGCTCGCGGTTGCGGCGCAGCGAGAGGATCGCGCGTTGCCGCAGGCGGGCGATCCATTGCAGCAGCATGTCGCCGATGCGCGCGAACAGCGGCAGCACGATGGCGTCGAGCAGGCGTTGCAGCAGCGAGGCAATCGTCGTCATGCACAGGTTGAAGGCCTGCGCCAGCACCTGCATGAGGTTGCTCAGCAGGGTAGAGACCAGGCCGAGGATGCCGGTGAGGATATTGCTGAAGCCGGACAGCAGCGCGTTCAAGGCGCTGAAGCCGACGCCGACCAGCGCGTTGATGCCGCGGGTGGTGACCGAGAGGGCGCGATTGACGAGATTGCCGCCGCGACCGAGCACGCCGCTGACCAGACCGCGGATGCGCCCGACGCCGGGAATGTCCGGCAGATCGACCGAGTCGATGAAGCCGGTGATGCGGCCGGTGATGCCGCTGACCCGACTCTGCACGCCGGCGCTGATGCTCTCGATGCGCGCCTGCAGGCGATTGCGCGCGTCGGCGATCCAGGCCTGCGCCGAGCGGATGCCGCTGGCGATGGCCTGGCTGATCCACTGGATGGCGCCGGTGACGGCATGGACCAGCGCCTGTTGGCGTTCCATGACGTAGCTCTGCACGTTCTGCAGGCCGCGCGCGAAGAAGGCCGACACCGATTCGCCCAGTCCGGCCAGCGTGCTGCGCGTCTGGCGGCCGCGCGCTTCGGCGAGCTGCGTGACGGCACCTTCCGCCTGCGTGCAATCCTGATTCGCCTGCTT
>DATMTO010000169.1:0-10518 GCA_035564055.1 Rhodocyclaceae bacterium
AGCAGTAGCTGGAGCGGCAACAGCACCACCGCGCACCTCGAAACCGATCCGCGCTACGGCGCGCAGTACGTCGTCGCCACCTTTGACGGCGCGGCCCAGCCGACGCTGCAGGTCAGCAGCCTGGTCCGCACCCAGAACCGCGCCACCGACTGGAGCCGCGCCAGCACGGCGCCGGCCGAGGATGTGCGCCTGTGGCTGCAGCCGACCGAGCTGATGCCGCTGGACGGCATCGTCAAGGTCACCGCCCGCCAGATCACCGACGGCGCGCAGACTGATCTTGAAAAGGTGAAGCGCATCTACGACTGGGTCATCGTCACTACCTACCGCGAACCTAAGGTGCGCGGCTGCGGCGTTGGCGACGTCAAGGCCATGCTCGAGAACAAGAGCTTCGGCGGCAAGTGCGGTGACATCAACGGCCTCTTCGTCGCCCTGTGTCGCGCCGCCGGTGTGCCGGCGCGCGACGCCTACGGTATCCGTCTGGCACCGAGCGCCTTCGGCTACGCGCAGCTCGGCGGCAAGTCGGCCAACCTGACCGGCGCACAGCATTGCCGCGCCGAAGTGTATCTGCGCAAGTACGGCTGGGTGCCAATGGACCCGGCCGATGTCGGCAAGGTCATGCGCCTGGAAACCGCAGATTGGATCAAGGACGCGGATCATCCACTGGTGGCACCAGTGCGCAAGGGCCTGTTCGGCGGCTGGGAAGGCAACTGGATGGCCTACAACTTCGCCCACGATCTGAAGCTGCCCGGCAAGGGCATCGGCAAGGTTGCCTTCCTCATGTATCCGCAGGCGGAAACCGGCGGCATCGGCTACGACCCGCTCGCACCGGACGATTTCAAGTACGTCATCAGCGCTCGCGAAATCCAGGTATAAGAACGAAACGACGGCAGGTCCTCCCTGCCGTCAGCGATGCCATGTCCTCCGATTCCAGTTCCGACAATCTGCTACCCAAACGACTCAGCCTCGGCCTGATGGGCCTGGCGCTGCTGTCTTCGATCGCCGCGTCGAGCTGCTGTGTGTTGCCGCTGATACTGGTGCTGGTCGGCCTGACTGGCGCGTGGATGGCGCATCTGGCGCTGCTGAAGCCTTTCGTAATCCCGTTCACTGTCGTCGCGCTGATCGCACTGGCCGGGGCCGGTTATCTGGTGTTTCGTCCGGTACCAGACGAAATGAACGCTTGCAACGCCACGAACCGCGACTGCGACAGCAATTGCCGCCGCTCGCGCAAAGCCTTCATTGTGTGTGCGCTGTTGATCGGTCTGCTGCTGCTTTTTCCCCTGATCGCCCCGCTGTTCTATTGAACCGACCATGCAGAAACTGCCTGTCCGCCTGCTCTCGCTCGTATTTGCATGCATGCCCATGCTTGGGCATGCCGCGCCCCAGACCGTGGTGCTCAACGTGCCAACCATGGACTGCGCGACCTGCCCGCTGACGATCAAGGCAGCTTTGCTCAAGGTGCCCGGTGTGTCCAGCGCCAAGGTCAGCTACAAGAAGCGTGAAGCCGTGGTCGAATACGACGACGCCAGAACCGACGTGCAGGCCTTGAAGAAGGCCACCTCAGATGCGGGCTATCCGGCGCTCCTCAAGGACTGAAAACAAGAGGACTGAAACAACAAAGGCGCCCACGGGCGCCTTTGTTTTGTGTAGCCGGATTGATGCAGCCTACTTCTTGATCGGCTGCGGCACTTTCTCAGAGTTGGCGGGCAAGGCCGGCGAAGTCGCGGCGCCGCCCGGCATGATCGAGGGCGGCACCGGCGGCGAATAGACGAAGGGACCGGGGTCCTCGCACTTGGCGGCGCTCGCATCCATCGGCGGCTTCTTCTGCTCCTTGCGGTAGCGTTCGGCGGTCTTGTCCTGCGACTTGCAGAGTTGATAGGCGGCGACCTTGTCGCTCCAGACAGCCTTGGCTTTGGCCTCGTCGGCCTTGGCCTTGGCTTCGTCGCTGGGCGGCGGCAATTTGGCGAAGGCGCTGGCGCTGAAGATCAATGCGAGGCACAAACCAGCAAAGCGGCTGAATTTTTTCATCACGGTTCCTCCGCTCAATTGACGCGCTTGTATTCGTTCTGGTTCTGGCCGCGGGCGCGCATGTCGTTTTCCCACTGCGCCTTATCGCCGTTCCAGGGCGGATTGTCGAAAGGGCGCGTATCGGTCTTGCCCTGATATTCGCCCTGCTTGTAGACAACCGTCTGCGGATACTCACCACAGGCGCTGAGCAGCAGCGCCAGGGCGGCCGGGATCAACAAGGTTTTCATCACTTGCCCTCCTTCTTCTCTTGCGGCTTGCCGGCCTGCTCGCGCTTTTGCTCACGTTCGCGGTCCTGCTTCATCTCCCCGGGGCCGTAGGCCGTGGCCCAGCCCCACAGCTCGCCGCCCTTGCCGCGGGTCAGCGCACGCTGGCGGAACACATCGGCCACCACGTCGGCATCGCCAGCCAGCAGCGCCTTGGTCGAACACATCTCGGCGCACAGCGGCAGCTTGCCTTCGGCCAGGCGATTACGGCCGTACTTCTCAAACTCTTCCTGCGAGTTGTCGGCCTCGGGTCCGCCGGCACAGAAGGTGCACTTGTCCATTTTGCCGCGCTGACCGAAGGCGCCGTTCTGCGGATATTGCGGTGCGCCGAAGGGACAGGCGTAGAAGCAGTAGCCGCAGCCGATGCACATGTCCTTGTCGTGCAGCACTACGCCTTCGTCGGTGCGGTAGAAGCAGTCGACCGGGCATACCGCCATGCACGGCGCGTCGGTGCAGTGCATGCAGGCGACCGAGATCGACTTTTCGCCGGGCTGACCATCGCCCAGCGTCACCACGCGGCGGCGGTTGATGCCCCACGGCACCTCGTGCTCGTTCTTGCAGGCGGTAACGCAACCGTTGCACTCGATGCAGCGCTCGGAGTCACACAGGAATTTCATTCTGGCCATGATCTTTTCTCCTTGGTCTTCTCGTTATGCCGGGGTTTAAGCCTTGATGATCTGGCAGATGGTGGTCTTGGTTTCCTGCATCATCGTCACGCTGTCATAGCCGTAGGTTGTAGCCGTATTGACCGCCTCGCCCCGCACGATGGGATGCGCCCCCTCGGGGTAGTACTTGAGCATGTCCTCACCCATCCAGTGGCCGGAGAAGTGGAAAGGCATGAAGCAGGTATCGGGACCGACGCGCTCGGTCACCTGCGCCCGCACTTTGAGCTGGGCGCCCGTCGGCGACTTGAGCCAGACCCAGTCGTCGTTGCGGATGCCGCGATCATTGGCCGCCTTGGGGTTGATTTCCACAAAGGCCTCCTGCTGCAGCTCGGCCAGCCACGGGTTGGAACGGGTTTCTTCGCCGCCACCTTCGTACTCGACCAGACGGCCAGAGGTCAGAATCAGCGGGAACTTCTCCGCCAGCTTGTCCTCGACGTTCTTCTGCTGAATCGACTTGTAGAGTGTCGGCAGACGCCAGAAGGCCTTCTTGTCGTCATGGGTAGGATACTTGGCGACGAGATCGGGACGGGTGGAATACAAGGGCTCGCGGTGCAGCGGTACCGGATCGGGGAAGTTCCACACCAGGGCGCGTGCCTTGGCGTTGCCGAAGGGATAGCAGCCATGGTTCTTCATGACCACGCGGATAATGCCGCCCGACAGGTCGGTCTTCCAGTTCTTGCCCTCGGCCTTCTTCTTCTCCTCGTCGGTGAGCTCATCCCACCAGCCCAGCTTCTTCATCAGCAGATGATCGAATTCGGGATAGCCGAACTGCAGATCGGCGCCCTTCGAAGCCGAGCCGTCGCCGGCCAGCAGGTTCACGCCTTCACGCTCGACACCAAAATTGGCGCGGAAGTTGCCGCCTCCGTCCATCACATGTTTGCTGGTGTCGTATAGATTGGGCGAACCCGGGTGTTTCATCTCCGGCGTACCCCAGCACGGCCACGGCAGGCCGAAGTAGTCGCCGTCGCACGGGCCACCCTTGGCGCGCAGGGTCTTCACGTCGAAGGTGTGCATGTTCTTCATGTGCAGCTTCAGACGTTCGGGCGACTGGCCCGAATAGCCGATGGTCCAGGTGCCCTTGTTGATTTCGCGCAGCGTGTCTTCCATGCTCGGCTCGTCGTTGGTCACCTTGATATTCTTGGTGAACTCCTTCTCGAAACCGAACTTGCGGGCGAATTGGTACATGATCGTATGATCAGGGCGCGACTCGAACAGGGGCTTGATGATCTGCTCGCGCCATTGCAATGAGCGGTTCGACGCCGTACACGAACCCTCGGTCTCGAACTGCGTCGCCGCCGGCAGGAGGTAGACCCCGTCCTTGCGCACCATCGCCGCCATTGCGGCCGTTGCCGACGGATAAGGATCGATGACGACAATCGTGTCGAGCGCCTTCATGGCTTCGACCATTTCCTTGCCGCGCGTCTGCGAGTTCGGCGCCATGCCCCAGTACACAACGGCCTTGAGGTTCTGATCCTGGTCGATGTTCTCGTTCTTTTCGAGCACGCCATCGATCCAGCGCGAAACGGTGATGCCCGGCTTGGTCATCATGGCCTCGGAGGCATACTGCTTCTTGATCCAGTCGTAATCGACGCCCCATACCGCCGCCCAGTGCTTCCAGGCACCCGGGGCAATGCCGTAGTAGCCCGGCAGCGAATCCGGGTTGGGGCCGACGTCGGTCGCGCCCTGCACATTGTCGTGGCCGCGGAAGATATTGGCACCGCCGCCCGACACGCCGATATTGCCCAGTGCCAGCTGCAGAATGCAGAAGGCGCGCACCATGGCGTTACCAGTCGTGTGCTGGGTCTGGCCCATGCACCAGACGATGGTGCTGGGCCGATTCTTGGCCATGGTCTCGGCGACCTTGTAGAGCTCGGCCTCGCTGGCGCCGCAGGCTTCCTGTACCTTGTCCGGCGTCCAGGTCATGACTTCGGCGCGGACCTTGTCCATGCCGTAGACGCGATCCTCGATGTACTTCTTGTCTTCCCAGCCATTGTTGAAGACGTGATAGAGAATGCCCCAGATCACCGCGATATCGCTGCCGGAGCGGATGCGCACATACTGGTCCGACTTCGCCGCAGTTCGGGTATAGCGCGGATCGACGACCATCAGCTTGGAGCCCGCCTCCTTGGCATGCAGGATGTGCAGCATGGCGACCGGATGCGCCTCGGCCGCATTCGAGCCCATGAACAGCATGGCCTTCGAATTCTGCATGTCGTTGTAGGAGTTGGTCATGGCCCCGTAACCCCAGGTGTTCGCCACGCCGGCCACCGTGGTTGCATGGCAGACGCGCGCCTGGTGATCGCAGTTGTTGGTGCCCCAGAAGGACACGAACTTGCGCAACAGATAGGATTGCTCGTTGTTATGCTTGGAGGAGCCGATCCAGTACACCGAATCCGGCCCGAAATCCTTGCGCAGCTTGAGCAGGCGATCGCCGACCTCCTTGTACGCATCATCCCAGCTCATGCGGACGTACTTGCCGTCGACCAGCTTCATCGGATACTTGAGGCGCATTTCACCGTGGCCGTGCTCGCGCACCGAGGCGCCCTTGGCACAGTGCGAACCGAGATTGATGGGCGAATCGAAGACCGGTTCCTGGCCAATCCAGACGCCGTTCTTGACCTCGGCATCGACGGCGCAGCCGACCGAGCAGTGCGTGCAGACACTGCGCTTGACCTCGATCTTGCCCTCAGGCGGCGGCTCGCCGCGGGCTTCGGCGGCACCGATCAGGTTGAACGGCAGCTGCGACGCAAACGCGCCAGCGCCGGCCACCATGCCGGAACGCTTCATGAAAGTGCGGCGATCCAGCGCCTCGGGCAGAATGCCGTCGAGCATGCCGGAACCCTTGCTCTGGCTTGCCGGTTGGTATTGTGATGTCTTCCTGGTCAGCATGATGCTCTCCCCGATCAGATGCGCGTGGTGCCGTAGTAGCGGCGAACGTGTTCCGTTTCCTGATAGCCCTTACTGTCGGCATTGGGCTCGGCTGCAGCCGGTAGCGCCGGCGGCTTCACGCCGGCGACACCACCGGCCAGAGCAGCCGCAGCACCCACGCCGCCAAGTCCGGCGCCGATCAGGAAGTTGCGGCGCTTGCCGTCAGGATTGTCCTGGGGCTTGGCCACCTCGCTGGTCGCTTTCTTGTCGGGCTTGCTCATTTCACACCTCCATCGGCTGCCTGCAGTCGGAAATAATCGCGTTCCATGTCGAGGAACACTTGCATGAATCGGGCCACGGCCCGGTAGAAAACACCCGCCTCGGCCGCCGCCAGCGCAGCGCAGAAACCGCCGTACCAGGGCTGCAGATGCTGCTGGAAGAAGATCTGCTGCCAGGCAGCGTCGCCGCGCATGATCAGGTGGCGCATGACTTCCAGTTCGCCGGCCATGTGGTCTTCCGGGTCCTGCTGACCTTCCTGCCGCGCCAGACCCAATCGCTGCAGATCATCCCGTAACAGCGCCAGCGGTTTCTCCATCAGGAAACCGGTCAGGTACCAGGAGGCATACAGCGACACCTCCGGTTTGCCGACGCTCACGAACAGCGTCGCATACTCCTCGGCGATCGCCTCTGCGTCACCGGTCATGAGACACAGGGCATTCCAGGCCTGCCCCATCGCATCCGCCGGATCGGCCTGGCCCATTTCGCGCAAGGACGAAAGCACGGATGCCTGCGGCGGCGCGAACAGCAAATGCGCCAGCAAGGCGTAGGCATCGGCACGCGCCAAATCGGCATCGTCGAGCATGGTTCTCACGGGCGCGTTCATCGCGGCAGATCCTCCACCGTCATCTCCTTGCGGTTTTCCATCATGTCGACGACGCGGCAATCGCCGCACATCTGCAGGCGGCGCAGCGCAGTCTCGTCGGCAAAGAAGCTGTGGCCGGACAGACGTTTCATCATCGAATCGACCATGGCGCGAGTGCCGAAGGGCGTGCCGCAGCGCACGCAGTGGAAAGGCTGGGCCTCGTTGATCACGCGCGGCTTCTTCGCTTCCTCCGTCAGCAACAGGCGGGGCTGAAGTGCAAGCGCCGATTCTGGACAGGTCTCGGCGCAGATGCCACACTGCACGCAGTTGCGCTCAATGAAACGCAGTTGCGGCGTTTCGGCATTGTCCTGCAGCGCCTTGGACGGACAGGCGCCAACGCAGGCCATGCACAGGGTGCAGCGATTGCTGTCGATACTGAGCGTGCCGAAGGGCGCACCGGCGGACAGCGCGATCACCTCGACCGCTTGCGGCGCATGCGCCTGCAGATGGTCGATGCAGAATTCGAGGGTACGGCGCTTTTCGGCGAAGAGATTGAAGCTGGCCGGCGGCAGAGCCATGGGCTGTGCCGGCATGGACAGAAGCTCACCGTCCTGCAACTCGTTCCGTTCGATCAGGCTGCAATGCGTGCCGGCGTGGCCGAAACCGGCCAGCAGATCATGCACCAGCGCCATCTGGCGGCGCAGATTGGCGGCGTAGGCATCCGGCATGTCGGCAACCTGGAGCACGCCGACATGCGCGGCGCCATAGCACAGGGCGGCCAGCAACAGATCCGGACCGATGCTGGCGATATCGTGCACGCCGACCGGAATCAGGTTGGCATCCAGCCCCTCGCGGTGAGCGCGGCGCAACAGCCAGTCCTCGCCCTTGCGGTCGTGGAAGACGATGAGCGGACGATCACCACCGGCCTCGCGATAGGCGCCGAGCATGCTTCTGATACGCAGGCCGATCTCCGGCACCGAGGGGTAGGCGTAACGCATCGCCCCGGTCGGACAGCTGCTGGCGCAGGCGCCGCAGCCCATGCACAGGTGCGGTTCGACGTACACGCCGTCGCCCTTGCTGGTAATCGCGCCGGTTGAGCAGAGGTCGATGCAGTTGCTGCAGCCTTCGATGCGATTGCGCGCATGCGCGCACTGATCGGCCTTATAGTCGAAGTAACGCGGCTTCTCGAATTCGCCCACGAAGGCGGTGAGCTTCAATACCGCTTCGAACTGCTCAAGCGGATCGCGACCGGCGCTGAAATAGCCTTGCGGCGGATGCGGCAGGCGGATCAGCGGCTCGCGCGACAGATCGAAGACCAGGTCGTAGCGCTCGCTGCGAGGCGCGGTCGTACTGAAATCCAGCGTTCCGATCTGTCCGACCTCGGGCATCGCAGCCTGCTGCCAGCGCGCCTCGAAACTGCCGAGCCAGCCCTTGACGCTGATCTCACGGCCGGCATGTACGGCGTAGTCCGCGCGCGGCGGCAGCTCCTCGCTGCCGCGTGCCTCGGTCGCCAGCACGCTGACATCCAGACGGTCCTTGAGTCGTTCGGCCCAATCGAGGGCAATCTCGGCCGGCCCGATGATCAGCGTGCGGCCGGCGGATATGTAGTCGACGGCCTGCACGGGTGCGGGGGCCGGCAGCTTCATGGCCGCCCGCAGTGCCGCCACGACCGGCGCGTTGGCTTCGCTTACCGACAGGAAGGCGTGATCAGCTGCGCCCATGGCTTTCCTCTTCATGCATTTCCGTTGTGGCCATTCCGGCCGGTGCTTGCTGAACCGCTACTTGCGGCTTGACCTCGCTTGCTGCCATTGCGCTCTGCCGCGCATCTCCTTCCGCGCTTACTTCTGCCGCCGCTTCCGGAAACAGGATGGCGCGCGCATGGGCCAGGCCCGGCAGCTCGGCGGCGGTCAGCGGCTTGTAGATATTGAAGTCCTCGATATAGACGTCGAGACCGTCCATGACATTGAAGACCGGTTGCTTGAACAGCTGCTGGATGGCGGCGCGCTTGGTCGCCTCTGCCACGCCCTTTTGCATGAAGGGAACGAAGTCAGCCTCTAGGCCTTGGGTGGCCAGCATCTCCAGCGAAGGCAGGCGCGGCGCTTCGGCGGCCTCGACCGTGCCCGGAGGTACGGCGCCGGCCTTGACCTCGCGCTTGACGCGCGACCATCGATCAAGAAACGCTTCCTTGCGTGGCGGATCGCTGTCCATGTTTTCGACAGCCTGCGGCATCTCGTTCATGAGCGCGCCTCCTGCACCTGCGGCGCGCGCGCATAGCGCTTTTCCTTCTTGGGCTCGGGCGGGCGGAAATTAGCCTCGGAAAATTGCGCGGCCCAGGTCCACAGTTCTTCGGGCAAAGGAATACCGTCCACGGTTTCGCCCGCATCGAGCATACGGGCGGCGACGCCGTAACTCACCGAGATCATGATCGGTACCGGACGCCCGTCCGCTTCGCGGGTCACCACGAACAGCCGCGGCTCGGGTGCCGACAGATTGAGACGGTAATCGTCGACCTCATCGCCATGCAGGCTCAAGGGCAAGGCAGGATATAGCCACTGTTCGGTATGGGCATCCTGTACCAGGCGCTGCGCTTCCGCCGTCACCTGACACGCGTCGGCAGGCAGGACCGCGATCGCCTCCCACTGATGATCGACCCAGCGGTTGTCGAGCGTCTTGCGCTCCATGATTACGCAGAAGTGGCGAAGCTCGGACCTCATGCCTGGCCTCCGCTGCCTCCAGTACCCTTGGCCGCCACTTCCTCTTCGTACCAGATCTCGTGGTGCTCCTTGGCCCAGGCCTCATCGACCTCGCCGGTGCGCATGGCCTCATACGAACCTTCCATGCCGATGGTGCCCATGTAGATATGGCCGAGCGACATGGCGATCACCAGACAGGCCGAGGTGGCGTGGATGATCTGCGCATACTGCATCGCCGCACGCGTATCGAAGTAGTTCGGGAAAGTCAGGGCCAGGCCGGAGAGGATCATGACCAGGCCGAAGAAGCACAGGCCCAGCCAGAACCAGACCTTTTCGCCGAAGTTGAAACGCCGTGACGGCACATGCTCGCCGCTGACGATGCCGCCGCCCTTGCGGATCCATTCGGCGTCGGACTTGTGCCAGAGATTGTCCTTCCAGAAGACGGCAAAGAGCAGAATCACGCCGACCAGGAAGCAGAAGCCGGCGACGATATGCACATTCTTCGACAGCCAGCCCAGCCACGAGAACAAGGTATAACCGAGCAGCCACAGGAAGATGTGCTTGCCGAAGAGCAACACGATGCCGGTAAAGGCCAGGCAGACAAAACTGATGGCAACCAGCCAGTGAGCGCGTCGCTCATTGGCGCTGAAGCGTTTGACCTTGCGACCGGTTTTCGGATGGCGCAGCTTGATCGTGCCCTTTTTCGCATAGAACAGGGCGATGGAAGCGACCACGACGAGCAGAACGGCGCCGCCGTAGGGGGTGATCAAACCGTTGCGGATGGCGCGCCAGGTATTTCCCTGCGAGGAAATCAGCACGCCGGTTTCGGTGCCCTTGACCGTCGTGAAACCCGAGGTGCCGCTGCGTGCCTGGCGCCAGGTAGCGGCGGCATTGTGCGGCGGATCGCTCTGCGTTTGCGCCGCCACCGCCTTTTCATCCTGCACGGGCGCAGCTGCTTCAGATGCGGCGTATGTCTGGACCGAAAAAAGTCCCAGCAGCATCAGCGCTGCCAGAACCGCCCCGGCGCGCCTCACGCACGCCGCAAAGCCTTGGGCTTGCTGCATTTTCTTTCCCTCACTTCAGCGCAACGGAATTGTCGGGGAAAACGATTACCTGCCTTCGAACCGACTCTAGCTGTCCAG
>DATMTO010000170.1:0-20386 GCA_035564055.1 Rhodocyclaceae bacterium
GGCGACGATGGGCTGCTCGCCGGCGGCGTAGACCTCGCCCAGCAGCAGACCGTCGACGGTGGACAGCACTTTGACGAAATCCTCGAAACAGTCGCGCGTGCGCGTGTAGCGGTGGGGCTGGAAGGCCAGCAGGATGCGGCGCCCCGGGAAGGCGCCGCGGGCGGCCGCCAGTGTCGCGGTCATCTCGACCGGATGGTGACCGTAGTCGTCGATCAGCGTGAAAGTACCGGCACCGTCCGCGCACGGCACTTCGCCGTAGCGCTGGAAGCGGCGGCCAACGCCGTTGAATTCGGCCAGCGCCTTCTGGATGGCTGCATCGCTGGCGCCGACCTCGGTAGCCACCGCAATCGCCGCCAGTGCATTGAGCACGTTGTGCATGCCCGGGGTATTGAGCACCACCGGAAAACGCGACACGCTACCGTTGGTGCGCACGCAGTCGAAATGCATCTGCGAACCTTCGGCACGCACGTTCTCGGCACGAATATTGGCTTGCTGCTCGATGCCGTAGGTCACCACCTGTTTGGTGATGCTGGGCAGGATCTCGCGCACTTCCGGATCATCCACGCACAGCACTGCCACGCCGTAGAACGGCAGGCGCTGGATGAAGTCGATGAAGGCCTGCTTCAGCTTGCCGAAGTCGTGGCCGTAAGTTTCCATGTGGTCGGCGTCGATATTGGTGATGATGGAGATCACCGGCGACAGGAACAGGAAGGAAGCGTCGGACTCGTCGGCTTCGGCCACCAGGAACTCCCCCTGACCGAGACGCGCATTCGCCCCGGCCGAGTTGAGACGCCCGCCGATGACGAAGGTCGGGTCGAGGCCGGCTTCGCCGAGGATGCTGGCGACGAGACTGGTGGTGGTGGTCTTGCCGTGCGTGCCGGCAATGGCGATGCCCTGCTTCAAGCGCATCAGTTCGGCCAGCATCTGCGCCCGCGGCACAATCGGCACGCGGCGCGCGCGCGCGGCCACGACCTCGGGATTGTCTTCCTTGACGGCAGTGGAGACGACCAGCGCATCCGCAGTCGCCACGTTGGCCTCCGTGTGACCCTGCATCACCGTCACGCCAAGCGACTTGAGTCGGCGCGTGGTCGCATTGTCGGCCAGATCGGAGCCGCTGACCTTGAAGCCCTGGTTCGCCAGCACCTCGGCGATGCCGCTCATGCCGGCGCCACCGACGCCGACGAAGTGTATGTTTTTGACCTTGTGCTTCATGCATCACCCCAAGACTTTTTCCCCGGCGCGTTGTGCGCGCCGCCAAGCAGGTGCGAGCCAGGCTCGCGCGGATTTGAGTTCTTATTCTTCATGACAAGACCTCAGTGAGGAATGGTGAGTGAGACGTTCGGCGACAGCGCCGCACAAACGTCGGCCACGGCCTTGGCCGCATCGGGACGAGCGAGGTCGCGCGCGCGTTCGGCCATTTGCAGCAACTGGGCCCGGCTCAGGTTCTGGATCAGCGACAGCTTCTCGGCCGTCAGCTCGCCCTGCGGCAGCAGGATGGCCGCGCCGGAGCTGGCGAGGAAGCGTGCGTTGGCGGTCTGGTGATCATCAACCGCATGCGGATACGGCACGAGGATGCTGCCGACACCGGCTGCAGCCAGCTCGGCAATGGTGAGTGCGCCAGCGCGACAGATCACGATGTCGGCCCATTCGTAGGCACCGGCCATGTCGTCGATAAAAGCCACGCAATTGGCCTCGACCCCGGCCTTGGCATAGTTGGCCTTGAGTGCCTCGATCTGTTTTTCGCCCGACTGATGCACGATGACCGGACGGTCGTTGTCGGCCAGTAGCGCAACGCCGGCTGGAATGGTTTCGTTGAGTGCCTGCGCACCCAGGCTGCCGCCGACCACCAGCAGATGCAGGGGCGGCTGACGGCCGTCAAAGCGCTGCGCCGGCGTTGGCAGCGCGGCGATTTCGGCACGCACCGGATTGCCGACCCATTCGCCGCCCGGTAGCACATCGGGGAAACCGCTGAGCACGCGCGTGGCCATTTTCGCCAGTGTCTTGTTGGCCAGACCGGGAATCGAATTCTGTTCGTGCAGCACCAGCGGGATGCCTAGGCGCTTGGCCATCACGCCGCCGGGGAAGGTTACGAAACCACCCAGACCCAACACCACGTCCGGGCGAATGCGCAGCAATTCCTGCTTGGCCTGGGACATGCCGCTCAGCAGATTGAACGGCAGCATGAGCTTGCGCAGCAGACCCTTGCCGCGCAGCGCGCCGAAGCGCACCCAGCTCATCTCGATGCCGTGCTTGGGCACCAGCCGCGACTCCATGCCGTCGGGGTGGCCCATCCACACGACCTTCCAGCCACGTGCCTTCATCTCGGCTGCTACGGCAAGACCGGGCATGATGTGGCCGCCCGTACCGCCAGCCATAATCAGGAGGGTTTTCATGCTCGATTCCCTCGCATGAGCTGCCTGTTTTGGCTACGGCCGGCACTGCGTGCCTTAACTTCGGCAACGCCGAAGTTAGCCTGCGCCGAAATCGTCAATTGATTCATGCTCGCTACGCTCGCCGCGCAACGATGTTTTGGCTGCGCCAAAATCATCGAGCTCATGCTCGGTTCCCTCGCATCAATTGACGATTTTCCCAATCCACCCGCAGGAGAATCGCCAGCGCCACGCAGTTGGCGACGATGCCCGAGCCGCCGAAACTCATCAGCGGCAGCGTCAGGCCCTTGGTCGGCAACAGACCCATGTTCACGCCCATGTTGATGAAGGACTGCACACCGATCCAGATGCCGATGCCCTGTGCGACCAGCGCCCCGTAGATACGGCCGAGACCGAGTGCGATCTTGCCGATAGCGAAGCAGCGCTGGATCAGCAGTCCGAACATCAACACCACGACACAGATGCCGACGAAACCGAGCTCCTCGGCAATCACGGCGAGCAGAAAGTCGGTGTGCGCTTCCGGTAGATAGAAAAGTTTCTCGACGCTGGCACCGAGGCCGACGCCAAACCATTCACCGCGACCGAAGGCGATCAAGGCATGGGAAAGCTGATAGCCCTTGCCAAAGGCGTCCTGCCAGGGGTCCATGAAACCGAAGATGCGCTCGCGCCGATAGGGCGACGTCCAGATCAGGATCACGAAACCGACCAGCAGCACCAGCACCAGCGAGCCGAAAATGCGCACATTGATGCCGCCGAGGAAGAGGATGCCGATGGCAATGCTGACAATGACGACGAAGGCACCGAAGTCCGGCTCCTTGAGCAACAGGAAGCCGACCAGCAGCATGACGACCGCCATGGGTCCGAAGCCGCGCTTGAAGTTGCCCATGTCGGCGAGCTTGCGATGTGTGTAGTCGGCGGCGTAGAGCACGGCGAACAGCTTCATCAGCTCGGACGGCTGCAGATTGATCGGCCCAAGCGGCAGCCAGCGCTGTGCACCATTCACTGAACGGCCGACATGCGGCACGATCACAAGCACCAGCAACAGCACGCCGGCGATGAAAAGATACGGCGCTACCTGCTGCCAGAAGCGAATGGGAATCTGAAAGGTCGCCACGCCGCAGACCAAGCCGATGGCGAGGAATAGGCTATGGCGGATCAGGAAATAGCCGGCCTGATAGCCGGTGAAACGACTTCCCTCGGCCGTGGCAATCGAGGCCGAATAGACCATGACCAGTCCGAACATGAGCAGGCCGAGGCCGCACCACAGCAGCACGGCGTCAAACTCTTGCGGCGGCTGTGCCGACTTGGGCGCGCTCTCGCCGCCCAGCCCGAAGCGCTGAAGCAGACCGGCGATCACGCTTGAGCTCCCTGTAGATCGCGCACGGCAGCGATGAAAACTTCGGCCCGGTGCGCATAGTTGCGGAACATGTCGAGACTGGCGCAGGCCGGCGAAAGCAGCACCACGTCGCCCGGCGTCGCCAACTCGGCAGAGATTTTTACCGCAGCTGGCAGATCGGCGGCGGTACGCAGCGGTACGCCGCAGCCTTCCAGTACAGCCTCAATCCGACCGGCATCGCGACCAATCAGGACGACGGCACGCGCCGCTTCGCAAACAGCCTGGCGCAGCGGCGAAAAATCCTGGCCCTTGCCGTCGCCGCCGGCAATGAGAACCACCTTGCCGGCCGAACCGGCCAGCCGGCCTTCAAGCGCCGCCAGGGTGGCGCCGACATTGGTGCCCTTGGAATCGTCGTAATAACGCACGCCGCCAATCTCGGATACGAACTCGACACGATGCGGCAAGCCCTTGAAGGTCTGCAGGCCCGCGAGCAGACGATCCATCGGCAGACCGATTGCACTGCACAGCGCCAACGCGGCCAGCGCGTTAGCCGCATTGTGCAGGCCGTTGATCGGCAGCTTCGACAAAGGCATCAGCGCCTTGTCGCCCTGGGCCAGCCAATGTTCGCCTCCCTTGTGGAGCAGGCCGAAATCGTGGGCGTGGGCCGGCACGTCGAGGCCGAAGGTCAGTAATGGCCGACCCGCAATCACCATGCGGCGTACGCGCGGATCGTCGCGATTCAGTACCTGCGTGCCGTCGTGTGGCGTACAGCCATCGCCGCTACCGAAGATACGCGCCTTGGCTTCGGCATACTCGTCGAGATTGATGTAGCGGTCGAGGTGATCGTCGCTGACATTGAGCACGGTGGCCGCGTCGGCATTCAGCGAATTCAGGGTCTCAAGCTGGAAGCTCGACAGCTCGAGCACCCAGATGCGCGGCAAGGCATCGCGCTCGAGGCGATCGAGCAGCGCCGTCAGCGCTGCTGGCGAGATATTGCCGGCGACTTCGGTGTCATAGCCGGCCGCCTTGCACAGGTGGCCGGTCAGCGCCGTGGTGGTGGTCTTGCCGTTGGTGCCGGTGATCGCAATCACGCGCGGCATCTCGACGACCGAATGCAGGTTGCGCAATGCGTGCGCGAACAGTTCGATCTCGCCAACCACTGCGACACCCTTGAGCCGGGCCTGCAGCACGATCATCTGGCCGGCCGGCAATCCGGGCGACAAGGCCAGCGTGTCGATGCCAGCCAGCAGGGCATCATTGAACTCGCCGCAGACCAGTTCCGCTTCCGGCACCAGGTCGGCCAGTTGGACGGCATAGGGCGGATTACTGCGCGTATCGGCGACACGCACGCGCGCACCCATGCGCACGCACCAGCGCGCCATGGCCAGCCCCGATTCGCCGAGGCCGAGTACGAGTACGTGAGTGCCGGTAAGTTTCATGTACGGTTATTAAGCGAATCTTCAGCGAATTTTCAATGTGGACAGGCCGAACAACACCAGCAGAATGGTGATGATCCAGAAGCGCACCACCACCTGCGTTTCCTTCCAGCCGCTCTTTTCGTAGTGGTGATGCAGCGGTGCCATCAGCAGGATGCGGCGGCCCTCGCCGTACTTTTTCTTGGTGTATTTGAACCAGCTGACCTGCAGCATCACCGAGACGGTTTCGGCCACAAAGACGCCGCCCATGATGAAGAGCACGATTTCCTGGCGCGCAATCACGGCCACGGTGCCGAGCGCAGCGCCCAGGGACAGCGCGCCGACATCGCCCATGAAGACCTCGGCCGGATAGGCGTTGAACCAGAGGAAGCCGAGCCCCGCGCCGGCCAGCGCCGCGCAGAATACGGTCAGCTCGCCGGCACCGGGGATGTAGGGCAGCAGCAGGTACTTGGAGAACACGGCGTTACCGGCGACATAGGCGAAGATACCGAGCGCCGAGCCAACCAGTACCGTCGGCATGATGGCGAGGCCGTCGAGGCCGTCGGTCAGGTTCACCGCATTGCTGGTGCCGACGATGACGCAATAGGTCAGCACGATGAAACCGAATACGCCGAGCGGATAGCCGACATGCTTGAAGAAGGGCACGATCAGATCGGCATTAGTCGGCAGCGGCAAGGTGAAGCCGCTCAGCAGCCACTGGATGAACAGGTGAACGACCTTCTCGTTGTTCGGCGCAGAAATCGAGAAGCAGATGTAGATGGCCGCCACCAGCCCGATCAGCGACTGCCAGAAGAACTTGGCGCGCGCCGAGAGGCCGTCCGGATTCTTGTAGACCACCTTGCGCCAGTCATCGACCCAGCCGACCGCGCCGAAGCCGAGAGTGACGATGAGCACAATCCAGATGAAGCGATTGGAAAGGTCGGCCCACAGGAGGGTCGAAATGCCCAGCGAGATCAGGATCAGGCCGCCGCCCATGGTCGGCGTGCCGGACTTGGACAGGTGCGTCTGCGGACCATCGCTGCGCACCGGCTGACCGATTTTCTTCTCGGTCAGCCAGCGAATGAAGGCCGGTCCGGCAATGAAGGAGATGGTCAATGCCGTCATCGTCGCCAGCACCGCCCGCAAGGTGATGTAGCTGAAGACGTTGAAGGCGCGGTAGTCCTGTGCCAGCCATTGCGCCAGTTCAAGCAGCATGTTGTTTTCCTTCGGAGAGATTTGTTTCGGAGGTAGGTGGGCCGGGGTGACGCAAGGCTTCCACAATGCGTTCCATGCGCATGAAGCGGGAGCCCTTGACCAGTACCGTCGTCTGCGGCGACAACATTGGATGCAAGGCCGACAGCAAGGCCTCGACGGATTCGTAGTGGGCAGCACCGGTACCGAACGCACTCACAGCAGCGCGCGTCATCTCGCCGAGCACCAGCAGAGCATCCACGCCGTGCTCGCGGGCATAGGCACCGACCTCGGTGTGATATTCCTCGCCCTGATCGCCAACTTCCCCCATATCGCCCAGCACCAACACGCGTGCGCCGACGACGCCTTTGAGGACGTCGATGGCGGCGCGTACTGAATCGGGATTGGCGTTATAGGTGTCGTCGATGACGACGCTGCCATCCTTGCCAGGGTGGCGCTGCAAGCGCCCTTTAACCGGCCGGAAGGCTTCCAGACCCGCCACCACGCCTGTCAGGCTGCAGCCAGCGGCCAGCGCTGCTGCGGCCGCACCCAAGGCATTACGCACATTGTGCTCACCCACCGTGGCCAAGCGCAGCGGCGAGCGCCCCTGAGGTGTCACGAGTTCGATTTCAACACCGGTCTCATGCGCAATGGCACGCACGTCGGCAAGGGCATTGAGACCGAAGGAGATGACCTGACGCGAAGCGGCCACTTCTTTCCACAGCGGGAAATAGGCATCGTCGGCGTTCAGCACGGCGACACCATCGGCCGGCAGGACGGCCAGTATGGCGGCGTGCTCGCGGGCAACGGCCTCAACCGTCTTCATGAATTCCTGATGTTCGCGCTGGGCGTTATTGATGATGGCAACCGTCGCCTCGGTCATCGCCGCCAGCTCGGCGGTCTCGCCCGGATGATTCATGCCCATTTCGATCACGGCCACCTGATGCGCGGCATTCAGGCGCAGCAGCATGGTCGGTACGCCGATATCGTTGTTGAGATTGCCGGTCGTCGCCAGACGATGTTCGGCGCCGACTTCGGCGGCGAGAATGCTGGCAATCATTTCCTTGACCGTAGTCTTGCCATTGCTGCCCACCACGCCGATCACCGGGATACGGAACTGGCGGCGCCATGCCGCTGCCAGCGCAGCGTATGCGCGACGCGTATCGTCGACGACGAGCAGCGTCAGGCCGCTCGTTTCATTCTCGGCAACCCAGCGCTGATCGACAACGCCAGCAACGGCGCCGGCTGCGAGCACGTCGCGCACGAAGGCATGGCCGTCGAATGTTTCGCCGCGCAGGGCAAGGAAGAGCTCGCCCGGCTTGATGCTGCGCGAGTCGGTAGAGACTGCGCTGAAATCGGCGGGACTACCGACGACGCGTACGTCGTTGCCGGCGAGTGCCGCAAGCGCAAAAGCGAGCGTCATCATGCGCGCGCCTCCAGTGCCCGGGCAGCTTCGGCCAGATCCGAGAAAGGCAACTTCTGGCCCTTGATCTCCTGATAGTCCTCGTGCCCCTTGCCAGCCAGCAGTACCACATCGGCAGACCCGGCACCCGCGACTGTGGTGCGGATTGCCTCCGCGCGATCGGGGACGACAGCAGGTGCCATCTTCATGCCGGCGACGATTGCCGCAATGATGGCGGCCGGATCTTCGCTGCGCGGATTGTCGCTGGTGACCACGGCTGCGTCGGCGTATTTCTCCGCCACCGCGCCCATCAGGGGCCGCTTACCCGCATCGCGATCACCGCCACAGCCGAATACGCACAACAGACGACCGCCGCGCGCCGCCGCCACCTCGCGCAAGGTTTCCAGCACTTTTTCCAGCGCATCCGGAGTGTGGGCATAATCGACGACGACCAGCGGCTGAGCGGCAACGCCGCCGGGCTTTGCAACCACGGTCTGCATGCGGCCCGGTGGTGGCTGCAGGCCGGTACAGGCGCGCACGGCCTCCTGCAAGCTGATGCCGTAGGCACGCAAGGTCGCCATCACTGCCAGCACGTTGGCGGCATTGAAACGCCCGATCAGCTGCGACTGCATGCGCAGGCCATTGACCTCGAACGCAAAACCGCCGCCGGTCATGACCAGCTGCTCGGCCGACAGACATTCGTCCACGGGCGCCTTGACGCCGTTGAGCGTGTAGCCGATGCATGGAATGCGGCGATTGATATGCGCGAGAATCTGCAAGCCGAACGGGTCGTCGAGATTGATGACCGCCGCCTGCAAGCCGGGCCAGTCGAACAGGCGCATCTTGGCAGCCGCATAGGCCTCCATGCTGCCGTGATAGTCGAGATGGTCGCGCGTGAAATTGGTGAACACGGCCGCGGCAAAACGAGTGGCGTCGATACGCCCCTCCTCGATGCCGATGGACGAAACTTCCATCGCACAGGCAACCGCCTCGTCGGCCACAAAATGGCTCAGCGCCTGTTGCAGGGTAAGGGCATTGGGCGTGGTGTTCGGACTCGGCACCAGCGCGCCCGGATAGCCGTTACCCAGTGTGCCGACCACGGCACAGCGCTTGTCCAGCTGACGGAACGCTTCGGCCAGCCATTGCGTTACCGACGTCTTGCCGTTCGTCCCCGTGACACCAGCCAGCCACAGCTGGCGTGAAGGATTGCCGTAGACTTCAGCTGCCAGCGGCGCGACGACATGACGCAAATTATCGACTGCCACTACAGGCACGTCGAGCGGACCGATCTCCGCGCCATTCGCTTCATACACTACCGCCGCAGCCCCACGCTCCAGCGCCGCTGCAATGTATTTGCGGCCGTCACTCAGCTCCCCCGGATAGGCAAGAAAGACATCACCCGGCTCAACCGCGCGCGAATCCGCTGCCAGCGCGTCGACGCGCACGCCGGCGTTACGCAAGGCGGCGAGGATGTCAGGAACGCCCATGTGCATCACATGCTCTCCTTGACATCTTCATTGCCCAGATCGATGGGCTTCATCGGCGCGTCCTGAGGTACACCGAGCGTGCGCAGGGCGCCGGCCATCAACTGTGCAAACACCGGCGCGGCGACCTCGCCGCCGTAGTAGCGGCCGGCGCTAGGCTCGTCGATCATCACGGCCACAATCAGGCGCGGATCTGAAGCAGGTGCAAATCCAACAAAGGACGCGATGTACTTGTTCGTATAAACACCCGCCTCGGCCTTGTGGGCGGTACCGGTCTTGCCGGCGACGCGATAGCCGGGAATCTGCGCACGCGGCGCAGTGCCGCCGGGCTGCACGACCATTTCGAGCATGGCGCGCACTTCACGCGCAGTCTGCGATGAAAAAATGTTCTTGTCGCCGCTGACTGGTCCGTTGGCCTTGGTCAGCAACAGGGGCACCAGATCGCCATCGCGCGCAAACACCATGTAGGCGTGGGCGAGCTGAATCAACGTTACCGAAATGCCGTGCCCGTAGGACATGGTCGCCTGCTCGATCGGCTTCCAGCTTTTGGCCGGACGCAAACGACCGCCCGCCTCGCCCGGAAAACCCAGCTTGAGCGGCGTGCCGAAGCCGAGCGAATCGAACATGCGCCACATATCCGCAGGCTCCATGGACAGGGCCATTTTTGATGCGCCGACGTTGGAGGATTTCTGGATCACCTGCGCCACCGTCAGCACGCCGCCGGCGTGCGAGTCGGAAATCGTCGCCGGGCCGATGGTCAGCTTGCCGTTGCCGGTATCGATACGCGTATCGAAACGTACCTTGCCCTCTTCCAGCGCCAATCCGACAGTGAACGGCTTCATCGTCGAGCCCGGCTCGAAGGTGTCGGTGAAAGCACGGTTACGCAGCTGGCTGCCGATCAGGTTGGTGCGGTTGTTCGGGTTGTAGGTGGGCAGATTCACCAGCGCCAGGATTTCGCCGGTCTTGGCGTCGAGCACCACGACCGCGCCTGCCTTGGCGCGGTTATCGGTAACCGCCTGCTTGAGGCTCGAATAGGCGAGATACTGAATCTTGCCGTCCAGGGACAAGGTCACATCCTTGCCCTCGATCGGCCGCTTGATGTGCTCGACGTCCTCGACCACATTGCCGCGCCGGTCCTTGATGACGCGACGGCTGCCGGTCTGGCCGGCGAGTTGGTCGTTGAAGGCCAGCTCCATGCCTTCCTGACCGGCATCGTTCACGCCGGTAAAGCCCACCATATGTGCCTGCACATCGCCGGCAGGATAGTAGCGGCGATACTCGTTCTGCAAATGAATGCCCGGCAGCTTCATGGCCATGACGCGCTCGGCCAGCTCCGGCGGAATCTGCCGCTTGACGAAGACAAAGCCCTTGTCCTCAGCCAGCTTGCGGTTGAGTTCGCGCACATCCATGTCCAGCATCTGCGCCAGCTTTCTTGCGTCCGCCGGCTGCAGCTGCGCGTCTTCAGGGATGGCCCAGACCGACTTTACCGGTGTCGAGATGGCCACCACGTCGCCGTTGCGGTCGAGGATGCGGCCACGCGTGGCTGGCACCTCAAGGATGCGCTCGTAGCGCGACTCGCCCTTGCTGATCAGGAACTCGTTGTTGATTGCCTGCAGATAGAGCGAGCGACCGATCAGCGCGACCATGCCGCCGAGCAGCAGGATCAGCACCAGACGTGCGCGCCACGGCGCCAGTTCGTCCTTGAGAACAGGGCTCTTGCTGAACTTCATGATCTGCGCGGCTCGTACACGTTCATGGTGCAGGCTCCAGTGCGATCACTTGTGCCGGTTGCGGCATCTTCATCTGCAGCCGTTCCTTGGCGATCTTCTCGATGCGACCGTGCGCCGCCCAGGTGCTTAACTCAAGCTGCAGCTGACCCCACTCGACGTCGAGCGCGCGCATCTGCTGCTGCTCTTTTTCGAGGGCGCTAAAAAGCTTGCGTGCGCGATGATTGGCTGTGACGGTAGCAAGGCCGCAGCCGACGGCGATCAGGAGCAGGATGAGATTGAGGCGGGCCACGAGTCAGCCTTCCAGTTTTTCCGCGACACGCATCACCGCGCTGCGGGCACGCGGATTGGCCTGCACTTCGGCGTTGCCGGGCTTGACGGCCTTGCCGACGAGCGCGAGCGTTGGCTTGGGCAGATCGGCGGCCTTGAGCGGCAAACGTTTGTCCGGCTGAGGTGGATTAGCCGCATCGCGCATGAAGCGCTTGACGATGCGATCCTCGAGGGAATGAAAGCTGATCACGACCAGACGTCCGCCCGGCGCGAGTGCTGCAGCGGCCTGCGGCAGGCTCAGCGACAGCTCCTCAAGCTCCCGATTGACGTGAATCCGTAAAGCCTGAAAGCTGCGCGTCGCCGGGTGCTGACCCGGCTCACGCGTACGGACGGCTTTTTCCACGAGCGAGGCAAACTGTCGTGTTGTCCCAATACCGTGTTCGGCCCGAGCAGCAACAACCGCTGCTGCAATCGCATGAGCAAACCGTTCTTCGCCATAGTCCCTCACCACCCTTTCTATCTCGCGTTGCGATGCCTGCGCCAGGAACTCCGCCGCAGTTTCTCCCTTGGTCGTATCCATGCGCATGTCGAGCGGCGCATCGAAACGAAAACTCATGCCGCGCGATGCGTCATCGAACTGCGGCGACGACACGCCGATGTCCATCAACACGCCATCCACGGCAGACACCTTCAAGCGCTCGAGCACCTCGCTCATTTCGCTGAAGGCAGCGTGTACCAATGTGAAGCGAGGATCGGCAATGGCGGCGCCGGCAACGATCGCCGCCGGGTCGCGATCAAGCGCAATCAGCCGGCCATTCGGCCCGAGCCGTTCGAGAATCGCGCGGCTGTGGCCGCCGCGACCGAAGGTACCGTCGACATAGACGCCATCCGTCTTTATCGCCAACGCATCGATCGCTTCGGCCAGCAGCACGCTGACATGCGCGCCTGCCTGCCCGTTGCTCACAAAGAAAAGTCCTCGAAGCCAGGCGGCGGTTCGGTCGAGGACAAGGCCTCGAAGGCCGCCTCGTGCTGACGCTTCCAGCCGGCGTCGCTCCAGATCTCGAAATGGCTGCCCATGCCGACCAGCCACACCTGCTTCTCCAACGCAGCAACTTCACGCAGCTCCGGCGCGATGAGGAGACGGCCGGCCGCATCCATCGTGACATCGAGGGCATTGCCGAGCAGCACGCGCTTGGTGGCGGCAGAGCGGGGATCAAAGCTGGGCGCGGCGAGAATCCGGTCACGGATCGGCACCCAGGCGCTTTCGGGATAAAGGAGCAGACATTGGTGCGGGTGAGCAGTCAGCACCAGACGGCCGCCGGCGATCGCGGCCAGCGCGTCGCGATGCCGCGCCGGGACGGCCATGCGCCCCTTGGCATCCAGACTGAGTGACGTTGCCCCTTGGAACATCCTGCTTTGCTCCATCCCTGTGTAGAGCGTGGTCGCCGGCTGCCCGCGGCAGCTCCGGCATGGAAAAGCGGCGCGGCAGCTTCGCCACGAAACACACTTCCCCACTTCTTCCCACGTTTTCCCACTTTAGAGGATGATTTTGCTCGGGTCAATAGCCAAATGGCACTTTTCCGAGATATGACAATGACTTAGAAAGCGAATCGCAGCCCGTTTCAAGGAAAAAATTTCCTTGAAAATCAGTACTAGGGAAATGATTGTGAAAGTACTTTATAAGCACCAGAGCGGTGCGTGGGGTAAAGCCCGATTCAACCCCCAGAAAAACCGCTGAATTCCTTGGACCAACGGCAGCCCAAAACAAAACGGCCACCGAAGTGACCGTTTCATGGGTGCGCCCGCAATGAGGCGCGGGGCGTTACTGACTGCGGAGCGCGTTTAGACGGCGTCGCGCAGGTACAGACGGCCAACGAACAGAACTGCAATGGCGGCGATGAACATGTGATGTCTCCTGAGAAGCGCAATCCATAAGTAAGACTGCATGGATGCCTTTATACCCTCGACAATCCACTCTCGCACTTCACTTGTTTTTATTCGTTCATCACGCCCATAAATAAGCCAACACAGACAAGCTTATACACGCAAAAACCATTATAAATCAATGTTTTTATGGGCACATTAAACAGCCATAAATCGACACTCTAATCGGTATTTATACAACCGAATCCAGCGCCAAAACTGGGTTTAAAACTTAGGAAAATGGAAGTTCGCCGATAAGCCGGGTTCTGTCGTGGGCAATCATTCCTCTGGGCCTGCTGTTACCAACAGGCTCTAGCAGCCTACCCGGAAGCGACGCGAGCAACGTCATTGCTTCCCTATTTGGCCTTGCCCCGGATGAGGTTTGCCATGCCGTCCGCCGTTACCGTGGACGCGGTGGGCTCTTACCCCGTCCATGCTTGCGCATGAACGACACCCTGTCGGGTGCCACCATTTCACCCTTACCCGCATCACGCAAGCGCGATGCCCCGATCTTGCGATCGGCGCCCTTCTCATTCAAGAGAGACATTGCCGCCTTGCAGCGTCAAGTCGGGCGGGCGGTATCTTTCTGTTGCACTGTCTGTCGCCTTGGGCCACTTGCGTGGCTTGCTGCGCCCGGCCGTTAGCCGGCATCCTGCTCTATGGGGCCCGGACTTTCCTCCACATGCAAAAGCATGCAGCGACTGCCTGGCGAACTTCCGGCGCGGATTTTACCCTTTGCCGTCCGCGCACACAGGATTATTTCTGGACGGACGGCGCGGCCTCGGGCTTGCTCAGGGCGGGATTCTGGGTGAATTTGAGCACCCCGCTCTTGTCGTCGAAAACACCGACCAGCGTACCGGGATCGGCAGGTTTTTCCTCGAACTGCTGCAGCTGGCAGTTTTCGGTTTCGGCGATGTACCAGCGCTTGCCCTGGTGCAGGATCCAGCGCGCCTCTTCGGTGCGGAACACCTCGATATTGAAGTTGCCGTCACCCATGTGCTTGAGATGGTGGCGACGCTGACAGTCGGGCATGCGTGCGACAACAACGGCGAGATCCCAGCCCGAGCTCCAGGCGAGAGGCTTTTCGCGCACCAGCGTCAACGAGTGGTCACTACCCTGGATAGGCATGGAAGCCATGTCGGTGACGCCGCAACCGGCCAGAAGGGCAGTCAAGACAAGAGTGAAAATCAGGCGCATCAGGGCTCCTAGTCGGCAAGCTTCCAGGCGATGGACTCACCCGCACGGAAAGGCACCAACGGATCGCCGCCCACATAGGCTTGCGACTCCGGCACGGTCCAGGCTTGCCGACTCAGGGTGATGGTGTCGGTATTGCGCGGCAGGCGGTAGAAGTCGGGGCCGTTAAAGCTGGCAAATTGCTCAAGCATCGGCAGCTTGCCGGCCAGCGCAAAGGCCTCGGCATAGAGCTCGATGCCGGCGTTGGCGGTATAGCAGCCGGCGCAGCCGCAGGCGGCCTCCTTGGTGCTCTTGGCATGCGGCGCCGAATCGGTGCCGAGGAAGAACTTCTTGCTATCCGAGGTTGCCGCGGCCACCAGTGCAACGCGATGCACTTCGCGCTTCAACACCGGCAGGCAATAGTTGTGCGGGCGAATGCCACCGACGAACAGGGCGTTCCGGTTGAGCAGCAGATGGTGTGCGGTAATGGTCGCGCCGATATTGTCGCCGGCTGCGGCCACGAACTCGGCTGCATTCTTGGTCGTTATGTGCTCGAACACCACGCGCAGCTCGGGATGATCCTTGAGCAGAGGCGTCATCACGGTGTCGATGAAAACGGCTTCGCGATCGAACACATCGATCGCGGGATCGGTGACTTCGCCGTGCACCAACAGCGGCACACCCAGTTTTTCCATGCGCGCAATGGTGGCGCGGCACTTGTCGAGACTGGTCACGCCTGCGTCCGAATTGGTCGTCGCCCCGGCTGGATAAAGCTTCAAGGCATGTACGAAGCCACTTTCCTTAAGCCGGTCGATTTCATCGGGCGGCGTGTTGTCCGTCAGATAGAGCGTCATCAGGGGGTCAAACGTGGAACCCACGGGCAAGGCTGCCAGAATGCGTTCTCGATAGGCTGCCGCCATCGCCACCGTGGTCACCGGTGGCTTGAGGTTGGGCATGACGATGGCGCGGCCGAAGCGGCGCGCCGTATCGGGCAGGACGGCGGCCAGCGCCGCGCCATCGCGCAGGTGAAGATGCCAGTCGTCAGGGCGGGTGATCTTGAGAGTATCCATAATGTGATTATACCGGTCCGGACTCGGCATCCTTGAGCTGCAAGGCACGGGCATAGAGCTCGTTCTTGCTCTGTCCGGTGATCTCGGCGGCCAGCTTGGCGGCTTGCTTGGTTGGCAGTTCGCCCAGCAAGGCACGCAGAATGCGATCGCTGTCGGCGTCGAGCCCCTGCTGTTCGGGCGCAGCGGAGACTGCCAGCACAAACTCGCCGCGTTCACGATTGGTATCGGCCTTGAGCCAACTCACAGCCTCACTCAACGGCATGCGCGCCACTTCTTCGAAACGCTTGGTCAGCTCGCGCCCGATCGCAAGAACACGTTCGGGCTCAAGCACTCCCGCCAGATCAGCGACGGTTTCGACGATGCGATGCGGCGCCTCGTAAAACACCAGGGTCGCCGGGACGGCGCGCAAAGCCTCGATCGCTGCACGCCGGGCGGTCGTCTTCGGCGGCAGGAAGCCGGCAAACAGAAAGCGGCTGTCCATCAAGCCGGCGACGCTGAGCAGAGAAACCACGGCACTGGCGCCGGGCATGGGCACGACGCGATAGCCGGCGGCATGGGCCGCAGCCACGGCGCGTGCGCCGGGGTCGGAAATGCCTGGCGTACCAGCATCGGTGATCAGGGCCACCCGCTTGCCCTCGGCCAGCAACGCGATCAGTTTTTCGCTGGCCTCGTTTTCATTGTGCTCGTGCACGGCGAAACAAGGCGCGGTGATGCCGAAATGGTCGAGCAAGGGACGGCTGTGGCGCGTATCCTCGCAGGCGATCGCATCGGCGACGCGCAGGCAGGCCAGCGCACGCAGCGTAATGTCGCCGAGATTGCCCAGCGGCGTTGCGACCACATACAATGCAGGCGCGACAAAATGTTCCGAGTAGGAGTCCTGAACGATCGGCTGAACCGGGAGCGTGCTCATGTTGGAAGTATCCGTTGATGTCCGGCATTGTCCCGTCTGCGGGGCCTTGGAGCAAGTGCAATGAGCGACGAAGCGCTCAGACAGCGCATCGGTGCGGCCGCCGAGGAGCTGGCCGCCCGCCATTTGCTTGGTCACGGCCTCAGCATCGTCGAACGGAATTTCCGCGTGCGCGGCGGCGAGATCGATCTGATCGCCAAGGACGCGCGCACGCTGGTGTTCGTCGAAGTGCGCTTGCGCAGTCGCAGCGACTTCGGCGGTGCCTCGGCCAGCATTACCTACAAAAAACAGCAACGTCTGATTCTTGCTGCACAGCATTACCTGCAGACGCACGGCGAACAGGCCTGCCGCTTTGATGCCGTCTTGCTCGATGCGCTGGACCCTAAAAGCATCGAATGGATCAAGGGCGCCTTCAGTGCCTAGGCTGTTCGCCCTGTGTTTGTTTAGTCTGTTCGCACTAGGCGACCATGCAGCACACGCCCAAGCGGTTAGGATTCTGATCCAGAGCTCGCCGCTGGCCGGCTATCAGTACCACGCCGGCAACGAACTCTGGGAGCAGTTGCAGACGGGCGATACGCTGACGCTGGTGCGCGAGCCGGATAATCCGCACGACCGCAATGCCGTGCGCGTCGAATGGCAGGGGCAACAGCTTGGCTACCTGCCGCGCGCCGAAAACCAGGCCATCGCGGTTGAACTCGACCGCGGCGGCCGGGTCGAAGCCCGCATCGCTCGGCTGCGCGAGGCCAGGAATCCATGGCAACGCATCCTGATCGACGTTTTTATCCGGATTTGACCCTTATTCCTGCCTGTACGGGGAAGCATTAAAGTCGGATAATCACGTTTTACGTCCGCGCATTGCAGAACAATATGTCGCTTCAAGCACGCATACAACACCAGTTTTCCGACAGCATCGCCACCAAGCAAAAGGCGGTCGAGGCCATGGCCGGCCCGATCGAAGCCGCCATTCACCTGATGGTTGACAGCCTCAAGCAGGACGGCAAGATCATGGCCTGCGGCAATGGCGGATCGGCTGCCGACGCGCAGCACTTCGCCGCCGAACTGCTCAACCGCTTCGAGATGGAACGCCCGCCGCTCGCCGCCGTGGCGCTGACCACCGACAGCTCAACGTTGACCTCGATCGCCAACGACTACCGCTACGAAGAGGTCTTCTCCAAGCAGGTGCTCGGCCTCGGCCGCAAGGGCGATGTGCTGCTGGCCATTTCGACCAGCGGCAACTCGCCCAATGTCATCGAAGCCATCCACGCCGCCCACCAGCGCGGCGTGCACATCGTCGCACTGACCGGCAAACAGGGCGGCAAGATGGCCGGCCTGCTCAAGGAAGGCGACGTTCACCTCTGTGTTCCGGCTGACCGTACCGCCCGTATCCAGGAAGTTCATCTGGTCGTCCTGCACTGTCTCTGCGACGGCATCGACCATCTGATTCTCGAACAATAAGGACCCGACATGCATAAGCCCGTTTCCCGTTTCGCCTCTTGGACCCTGATCGCTACCCTGTCGGCCGCATTGGCCGGCTGCTTCGGCGCAGCCGTCGTCGGTGCCGGTGCCGGTGCGCTGGTAGCAACCGACCGCCGCAATACCGAGGTCTACCTGGCCGACGAAGCCATCGAAATCCGTGTCGCCAACGCTATCTCGCAGCAACTCGGCGACAAGGTGCATGTCAACGCCACCAGCTACAACCGCATGCTGCTGCTGACCGGTGAAGTGCCGGATGCTGCAACCAAGGATCTGGTCGAGCGGACCGCCATCGCCAACAGCACCGAAATCAAGCGCGTCACCAATGAGCTTCAGATCGCCGGCGTCAGCAGCTACACTGCGCGCAGCAACGACACCTACCTGACCTCCAAGGTCAAGGCACGCTTCCTTGATGCAGCCCGTTTCTCGATCAATCACGTCAAGGTGATCACCGAAAACAATTCGGTCTATCTGCTCGGTATCGTCACTCAGGCCGAGGCCGATGCAGCGGTTGAGATTGCCCGCACCACCGGCGGTGTGCAGCGCGTGATTCGCGTGTTCGAGATCATCAGCGACGAACAAGCTCGCCAGATCGACCGCCAGACCGGCGGCAAGTCTCAGGAAAGCAAGTCGGGCGCGAAATCGTGAGTGAAGGCTCGCAGGGCGCGCCGTCTTTCGAGCGCAAGATCTGCCTGCCCGGCGAGCTTGCCGCCCGCGTTGCAGGCCTGCCCCGGCCCGTGGTGTTCACCAACGGCTGCTTCGATATCCTGCACCGCGGCCATGTGACCTATCTGGCCCAGGCGCGGGCGCTCGGCGCCAGCCTGATCGTCGCCGCCAACAGCGACGCCTCGGTCAAGCGCCAGGGCAAGGGCGATGATCGACCGGTCAATGTGCTTGAAGACCGCATGGCCTTGCTCGCCTCACTGGCCTGCGTAGACCTTGTCACCTGCTTCGATGAGGACACGCCGATTGAGCGCATTCTCGAATGCCGTCCCGACGTATTGGTGAAGGGCGGCGACTGGCCTGTGGAGAAAATCGTCGGCGCCAGTGAAGTCGTCGGCTGGGGCGGCAAGGTCGTATCGATCCCCTTCATTCACCAGCGCTCGACCACGGCACTGCTGCAAAAAATCCGCAGCCTCTGAGGCCAGCCGCCCTGAGGACCTGCTACAGTCCGCCTATTGGGGCCCGGCTGCGGTTTTATTCTGGATCGCCGTGCGCACCAGTCCGATGTGGCTGCGCAAGGTATACAGCATGTCGGAGAACGGCAGCGGGGTCGGCAAGCGATTGACGTGCGCCTCAATTTCGTCCAGCCGCTGCAGCCACTCGGCCTGGCTGTGGGCGTCCGGGTTGCGCTCGATATCGGCCTCCAGGAACTTGAGTTCGCCATAGCGCTTGTAGATGCGCGAACGAATCCGCCAGCCGTACAGGCTCGGCGCCAGTTTGAAGACGGGCACCAGGATCGCCAGCAAGGGAATCAGCATCACGACCATGCGATCGACCAGAATCGCCGCCCAGAACGGCAGGTAGCGCTGCAGGAAAGGTTTGCCGGATTTGTAATAGCGCTCGGCCTCGGGGGCGAGCGGAAAATCGACGCTGCTGGCCTTGGGAAACTCCTTGGGCCCCTGGAATATTCCGGCCTCGGCATGCACTTCGCTGGCAGCCTGCAAGAGCAGGCCCATGAGTGCCGGATGCAACTCTTCGCTCACCGCCAACGTGGCGGCCGGTGCGACCAGCTGCACATCGCGCTCGGGGATGTGGCGGATCAGGTCGATGCTGCCCGCCGGCAACACCAGCCGCGACAGATACGGGAAACGCCGCGTATAGGCCTCCGCTTCGGCCAGGCTCATCAGGCGGACGCCATCGGTATAAAGCAGCTGCCACACCAGGGCCGAGGTCGGCGTGCCAACCACCAGCACCGCGTCGATATGGCCGTTTTTCATGCGTTCGGCGAGCTGGAAACCGCTCTGCGGCAACAGCCGGCTGTTGCCCTCATTAACCCCATTCGCGTTCAGCAAGGCCAAGGCCAGATGGCGGGTGCCGCTGCCCTCGGGGCCCACGGCGATACGCTTGCCACGCAAATCACTCAGGCGCGACAAGGCCGCCTGACCGGATTCTGCTCGATAGAAAACCCATAGCGGCTCGTAGTACAGATTGCCCAGCGAACGGATCGCCTCGTCCGGATTCGCGTCGGCGCTGCCACCCTGGATAAAAGCAGCCTCGGTCTCATCCTTGCGCAAACGATCGAGGTTTTCGATCGCGCCAGCGGAGGGCTGGATCACCAGCTCTACGCCGTAGCGCGCCAATACATCCTTGTATTTCAGCGCAAAGCTTTCGTAAGCACCGCCGGCGGCGCCCGTACTCAGGGTCATCTGTCGTGGCGGCGCGGGCTTGATGAACTGTGCCGTCACATAAAAACCCAGGCCGATGATCAGCAGCGCGGGCAGCGCGATTGCGATCACGTCGCGCGGCGAATATTCGCGCAAGCGCAGCTTGCGCATCAGTTGCTCACGTTTGGTCAGCGTAGTCATGGTTTTAGTCGGGCCGTGAATAAACCAAGTCTAATCGACACCGCGAAAAAAAACGGCGCCCGAAGGCGCCGTTTTTCAGCAAGTTGCCGGGGTGTCG
>DATMTO010000171.1:0-6453 GCA_035564055.1 Rhodocyclaceae bacterium
GCCCGACAAAAACTGAAGCTCCTTGACGACATGATCGCCAAGGAGCAACCGCGTTAAGCGAAGAGAGGTCTGCGTCCGTAAAGGCGACCCCAGCCTTTACGGCTTGTCAGGAGCGGGTCTGGCCATCCCCCAGCACGACCCACTTCATCGAGGTCAGCCCCTCCAGTCCAACCGGCCCACGCGCATGGAACTTATCGGTTGAGATGCCGATCTCGGCGCCGAGGCCGTATTCGAAACCGTCGGCGAAACGCGTCGAGGCATTGATCATCACCGAGCTCGAGTCGACTTCACGCATGAAGCGCATCGCGTTCGGATGATTGGTGGTGAGGATCGCGTCGGTGTGGTGCGAGCCGTATTTATTGATGTGGGCGATGGCCTCGTCCAGATCGCGAACCACCTTGATGCTGATGATGGGCGCCAGATATTCGGTGCTCCAGTCTTCTTCCGTAGCATCCACGAGCTGCGCATTGGCAACCGAGGCGAGAATCTTCTTGGACTCGGCATCGCAGCGCATCTCCACGCCCTTGGCGGCGAAGATGGCGCCGATTTTCGGCAGGAATGCCGCGGCCGATGCGGCATGTACCAGCAGCGATTCGGTGGCGTTGCAGGGGCTGTATTTCTGTGTTTTGGCGTTATCGGTAACGACCAGCGCCTGCTCGATGTCGACTTCGGCATCGACATAGGTGTGGCAGTTGCCATCCAGGTGTTTGATGACCGGCACCTTTGCTTCGGCGCTGATGCGTTCGATCAGGCCCTTGCCGCCGCGTGGGATGATGACGTCCACATAGTCGGGCATGGCGATCAGGCGGCCGACGGCGGCCCGGTCGGTGGTTTCGACGAGCTGTACAGCCGTCGCCGGCAGGCCGGCTTCGGTCAAGGCCTGTTGCACCAGCTTCCACAGCGCCAGATTCGAATGAATCGCCTCCGACCCGCCACGCAGGATGCAGGCATTCCCGCTCTTGATGGCGAGCGAGGCCGCTTCGATGGTGACATTGGGGCGGCTCTCGTAGATCATGCCGAACACGCCCAGCGGTACGCGCATCTGACCGACGCTGATGCCGGTCGGGCGGCGCTTGACGCCGGTGATTTCGCCGACCGGGTCGGGCATGGCGGCGAGCTGCTCGCAGCCTTCCGCCACGGTGGCCAGCACCTTCGGCGTGAGGCGCAAGCGATCAACCATGGGCGCGGCCAGGCCGGCGGCTTCGGCAGCCTGGATATCTTTGGCGTTATCGACCTGCAGCGCTTCGGTCTTTTCGCGCAGCAGGCGGGCGAGGGCCAACAAAGTGTCGTTCTTGGCCTTGGTGTCGGCCTTGGCCATGGCCGTCGCGGCAACGCGTGCGGCCTGGCCGACGCTGTCCATGTATTGGCCGATATCGAGTCTGTCGTTCATGCAAATTCCAGTCTGGTTTGTCCCGCTGTCGCGCATCAGGCGCTGCGAGCGGACGTTCTGGCCAGACGCAGCGCCAATTGCAGGAACTCATCCCACAAATCGCCCTGAGCCAGACCCTTAATCATGCGATCTATGCGCGCCGCGTGCAAGAGTGCATTGCGGGCGCCGGCGGCCGAAACCCGCTCTACTGCCTTGCGGTACATACTTTGCCGTGGCCCGAATACGCGCTGATTGCTGAGCGCAGTATCGAAAGACAGGCCGCGATCGACCGAGCTTTTGACGCCAGCAATGATGCGCGCCTCCGAGGCGAGCGCCCACAAGACCAGAGGTGGGGCCGTATCCTCGGCATGCAAGCCCTCGAGCAAGCGCGCACAACGCTCTGTATCGCCGGATAGCACCGCATGGCGCAGACCATCGACATCGTAGCGGGCGACGCTGAGCACAGCCTCTTCGACCTGCGCCAGCGTCAGGGCGCCTTCCGGGTAGAGCAGGCCGAGCTTCTGGATTTCCTGGTGGGCAGCCAGCAGATTGCCTTCGACGCGGGTGGCGATGAAGTCCAGCGCCTCGCGGGGCGCCTGTTGCTGCTGGCGCGCAAGGCGTTGAGCAATCCAGTCCGGCAGCTGATGCAGCGTCGGCGCGTTGAGCTCCATGATCACGCCGGCATTACCCAAGGCCGTGAGCCACGCGGCCTTCTTGGCCTGCCAGTCGAGCTCGGGCAGCGTGATCAAGGTGACGACGCCGGACGACAGGTTGGCCGCATGCTTTTGCAGCGCGTCGCCGCCGTCGCGGCCGGGCTTGCCGGAGGGAATGCGCAGGTCGATCAGCTTGTTGCCGCCGAACAGAGACAGATTTCCCGCCGCCAGCGCCAGTTCATCCCACTTGAAGTTGGCCGTGACGACGAGAACTTCGCGTTCGTCGTAGCCCTGCTTGCGCGCCGCGGCGCGGATCGCGTCGCCTGCCTCAATGGTCAGCAGCTCATCGCCATGCAGGACATACAAGCCCGCCAGCGGCTGGGTCAGGTGTTGCTGCAGCTGTTCAGCGCGTAGCTGCATTGCCCGTCACGGCCGCGGGCGCGGTGCCCGTGTCCTTGAGCTTGGCTGCGGCAAGGCGACGCAGGATCTGATTGATCAGGTCGTTCTGCATGTCGCGCACCAGCAGCTCGGTTTCCGAGGCCTTGGCCAGCACCACGTCATCGCTGTACGGCAGGTCGCGCCGCAGCACAATTTCGCGTTGCGGGATGATGTCCTGATTGTTCTTGTCCAGCACGCGGAAGGCGAAGGTACGCACCAGCTGGTATTCGGTCACGCGACCGGTGCCGCTCAGGGAGAGAATGCCCTGGGTGGTGCGGTCATAAACGACCGTCAACGACGCCTGAGCCTCTTCGCGATTGGCGATGATGCGCGTCTTGGTGCTGGCTTCGATATTACGTTTCAGCGCTGCATACAACTCGTTGCTTTCGGGCAGGCCGATATACAGCGTATCGAAGGGCAGCTCGTAGCTGCCGCGCAGCTTGAAGCCGCACGCCGTGAGCAACGTGACACACAGCAGCAGAAGACCGAGCAGGAGCGGAGACTTGCGCATGATGAGCTTTCGCTAAAACCTAGCAGACGATATTGACCAGACGACCGGGGACGACGACGACCTTCTTCGGCGCCGCGCCGTTCATATGCTGTTGGGCGACTTCACTGGCGACGGCAATCGCTTCGATGGCGGCCTTGTCGGCAGTGGCGGCGACCTTGATGCTGCCGCGCAGTTTGCCATTGATTTGCAGAACCAGCTCAAGTTCGTCCTGGACCAGGGCCGATTCATCGACCTGTGGCCAGGAGGCAGCGAGAATGTCCGTACCGTAACCCAGTTCGGTCCACAGGGTATGCGCGATGTGCGGGGTGATCGGCGACAGTACGCGCAGCAGGATCGAGAAGCCTTCAGCAATGACGGCGGCTTTTTGCTCATTTGCGTCACCAGCTTCGGGTGCGCGCTCCAGCGCATTGAGCAGCTTCATGCCGGCCGAGGCCACGGTGTTGAATTGCTGGCGTGCCAGGTCGCTGCTGGCCTGCTTGAGGTTCAGATGCACTTCGCGGCGCAGCTTAGCCAGTTCGTCGTCGAGCTTGCCGCTGACGGCGGGCGCGCTCTTGATCAGTGAAGCATTTTCGTGACCGAAAGCCCACACGCGCTTGAGGAAGCGGTGTGCGCCTTCGACGCCGGAGTCGGCCCATTCCAGGGTCTGCTCGGGCGGGGCGGCGAACATCATGAAGAAGCGCGCGGTGTCGGCGCCGTAGGTTTCGATCAGCGACTGCGGATCGACACCGTTGCGCTTGGACTTCGACATGGTGCCAATGCCGTTGTAGTCGACCGACTGGCCGTCGGCGCGGCTCACAGCGCCGACCAGTTTGCCGTTGGCGTCATGCTGGAGATCGAGCTCTTCTGGTGCGAAGTAATTGATGCCACCCTTGTCGGTGCGCCGCGAGAAGATGTGGTTCAACACCATGCCTTGCGTGAGCAGATTGGCAAACGGCTCGTCGCTGCCCGTGGCCAGACCGACGTCGCGCATGACCTTGTTCCAGAAGCGCGCGTAGAGCAGGTGCAGGATGGCGTGCTCAATACCGCCGATGTACTGATCGACCGGCATCCAGTACTTGGCGCGTTCATCGACCATTGCTTGGGCGTTATCCGCGCTGCAGTAGCGGGCGTAATACCAGCTCGAATCGACGAAGGTGTCCATGGTGTCGGTTTCGCGCTCGGCCGGGCCGCCGCACTTGGGGCAGGCGACATTGAGAAAGTCCGGGCGCTTCTTGAGCGGATTGCCCGAACCATCGGGCACGCAATCTTCCGGCAGCTTGACCGGCAGCTGGTCGTCCGGCACATGGACGGTGCCGCAACTCGGGCAGTGGATCAGCGGGATCGGGCAGCCCCAGTAGCGCTGGCGCGAGATGCCCCAGTCTCTGAGTCGATATTGCACCTTCTTTTCGCCCAGGCCCTTGGCGGCGAGGTCGGCGGCGATGGCGTCGACCGCGGCTGCGTAACCCAGGCCGTCGTACTTGCCGGAGTTGATGCAGTGGCCTTCCTTGCTGCCATAGCCTTCCTGCCAGGCAGCAGTATCAAGTTCAAGTTCGCCGACCTTGATCACCTGCTTGATCGGCAAGTGGTATTTCTTGGCGAAGCCGAAGTCGCGTTCGTCATGTGCCGGCACGGCCATGACGGCACCTTCGCCGTAAGTCATCAGCACATAGTTGCCGACCCAGACTTCGACCTGCTCGCCGGTGAGTGGATGCTGGACGAAGAGGCCGGTCTTCATGCCTTCCTTCTCCATGGTCGCCACATCGGCTTCCATGACCGAGCCCTGCTTGCACTTCTCGACGAAGGCGGCGAGTTCGGGATTGTTCTGCGCTGCATGCGTGGCGAGCGGATGCTCGGCGGCGACGGCGACATAGGTGACGCCCATCAGTGTGTCGGCGCGGGTGGTGAACACCCACAGCTTGTCGTCCTTGCCGTCCAGCGTGTACGGGAAAGCCAGGCGTACGCCGAAGCTCTTGCCGATCCAGTTGGCCTGCATGGTCTTGACACGCTCGGGCCAGCCCGGCAGCGCATCCAGCGAGGCCAGCAGCTCGTCGGCGTATTGGGTGATGGCGAAGTAGTAGCCGGGGATCTCGCGCTTTTCCACCAGCGCGCCGGTACGCCAGCCGCGGCCGTCAATGACTTGTTCGTTGGCGAGCACGGTCTGGTCGACCGGGTCCCAGTTCACTGTCTGGGTCTTCTTGTAGGCGATGCCCTTTTCCAGCATGCGCAGGAACAACCACTGGTTCCATTTGTAATACTCGGGCGTGCAGGTGGTGACTTCGCGTTCCCAGTCGATGGCGAAACCCAGCGACTTCAACTGCTTCTTCATGTACGCGATGTTGTCGTAGGTCCACTTCGCCGGCGGCACATTGTTCTGCATGGCGGCGTTCTCGGCCGGCAGGCCGAAGGCATCCCAGCCCATGGGCTGCAGCACGTTGTAGCCCTGCATGCGGTGATAGCGCGTCAGCACGTCGCCGATGGTGTAGTTGCGCACATGGCCCATGTGCAGCTTGCCCGAGGGATAGGGGAACATCGACAGGCAGTAGTACTTTTTCTTGCTGCTGTCTTCAATCGCCTTGAAAGCCTGGGTCTCTTCCCAATGGGTTTGCGCGGCCTGTTCGATCTCGCGCGGAATGTATTTGTCCTGCATACTGGATACCGGCACGCGCCGGGCCGAAAGGTTTGTGTAGACATGGAATTATACCCGCCCGGCTCGTCCGCAGCCCTGTCGTTCCGCCCCTCAAGGAGACCCCGATGCGCATGCGCCAATGGATTCTGCTTACTGGTCTCGCCCTGCCCGCCCTGCTTGCGCAGGCGGCCGGACTCGGCCGCGTTGAACAGGTATTGGCGCCAGCCTGGCTGGTACGCGCCGGGCATAGTGAGCCACTGACGCCGGACATGGTCCTGCACGATGGCGATCGCGTCGAGACCGGTGCCGGCGCGCGCGCCTACCTGCTGCTCGGCGATGGTGGCCGGGTCAAGCTTGGTGCGAGTACGCAGTTCGCAATTACGGCCGCCACTGAAACCACCGCTGCCAACGGCAGGGATGAGAACGGCGTCTATCGTGCTGCCATCGACATTGTTACAGGCGCTTTTCGCTATACCACCGGCCTGCTCAAGAAACTGCAGCCGCGCGACCTGTCGGTGCGCGTCGGTACCACCACTATCGGCATTCGCGGCACCGATATCTGGGGCCGCGCCAGTCCGGACGAGGATATGGCGGTGCTGATTGAGGGCCATGTCGAACTGACGCGTGGCGCCGAAAGCGTGATCATGAGCGAGCCGCTGACCCAGTATCACGCGCCGCGCACTGGCGCCATGCAGCCGCTGGGCAAGATTGATCCGGTCGCGCTGGGCGAACTGGCGCGCGAAACCGAAATTCCTGCCGGTGCCGGCGCCAGCTCGGTGCAGGGACGGTATACCGCGACGCTCGGCAGCTTCTCTACCCCGACCGAGGCGCGGGCGCGCTACGACCAGGTACGCGCCGCCGGTTATGCGGCGCGTAT
>DATMTO010000172.1:0-25277 GCA_035564055.1 Rhodocyclaceae bacterium
AAGGGGTCACGCAAAGCCATTGAATTCTTTGGGCTATATCTTCTTTGATTACTGCTTCCCTGAAGATGCCGGTATTCATCTTGTGGGTAAATCGTCCACAAGAAGGCTTCGAAAATCTCTGAGAGGCCTGTGGCAGCGCGCTTCCGGCCTTGTTCCTGGCACGATTTGCGTGCGCGATCGGGGACAAGGCGAGTTGCGATTCTAGCCTTTTTGACCTGAGTTATCCACAGGCGAGACAGCTTTGTCGAAAAATATCTGACTTGACAGTGCGAGCATTTTCGACTCTAATCTCGGGTTTTCCCTTTTGCAGGAATCAGTATCATGAAACGCACCTACCAGCCCTCCGTCGTACGCCGCAAGCGTACCCACGGCTTCCTCGTGCGCTCCCGCACCCGTGGTGGTCGTGCCGTTCTCGCCGCCCGTCGTGCCAAGGGCCGCCGTCGCCTCTCCGTTTGAACGCTGCTTCTTTCCGTTTTCGGCCGGCTAGCCGGCTGCTGAGCGGGAAGGAATATACCGCCGTCTTTGCCAATCGCCGCGTTCTGCGCGGCGGGCCGTTCGAGTTGTATTTTCGGCCTTTGAGTTCATTGGCAGCACCTGCGGGACCGGAAATTCCGGCCATGCCAGCGTCAAGCACAGCGCAACGTACTGCCAGACTTGGTCTGGTGGTGCCCAAAAGAAACGCCAAACGTGCCGTTCATCGCAATTTGATCAAGCGATTGGCACGTGAGGCGTTTCGTCACGTCTGCACACAGCTGCCGGCCTATGATCTGGTACTGCGTCTGGGCAAGCCGTTGAATGCGAAGACCGAGAGTCTCCAGCGTCAGCGCAGCGAATGGCGTGCCCAGATGGACGAACTGCTGCAACGCCTGCCGCGGACTGCATGATGAAAGTGCTGTTCGGACTGCCGCGCCAAATTGCCCAATGGTTTTTTCTCGGGCTGGTGCAAACTTATCGCTATTTGATCAGTCCATGGCTGGGCCAACGTTGCCGTTTCCACCCCAGTTGTTCCGAATATGCCGTCGAAGCACTGCATAAGCATGGCCCTTGGTGCGGTTGCTGGTTGACCGCATGTCGTCTGGGACGCTGCCACCCCTTCAGTCGGGGCGGTTACGATCCTGTGCCTTGATAAAATCCCCGATTGTTTTCTTGATAGCCGCCCGCGATGGATAAAAAACGCCTCAATGCTCTGCTCCTGGTGACTTTCATGTTCTCGCTGTTCATGCTGTGGGATGCATGGGAGCGCGCACATAAGCCACCACCTGCGCCTGAAACCGAAGCGACGAACGCCGTGCCGGGTGCGCCTGCCAGTGCTTCAAATCCTGCGGCAGTGCCGACGGCAACGGCGATGCCCGCGGCCACCGTGCCCACGGCGAACGTGCCGAAGACCACGGTTCAGACCGATCTTTACAAGGCCGAGATTTCCGCCCAGGGCGGCGATCTGATTTTCCTCGAACTGGAAAAGCATCGCGCTACGCTGGATCCGAGCAAGAATTTCGTCCTCTTCCAGAACGACCCCGCCCAGCACATTTATATCGGTCAGTCCGGCTTGATCGGCGATGGTTTGCCCAATCACAAGACGACTTTCTCGGTTGAGAAGAGCAACTACGTGCTGGCCGACGGACAGGACAGCATTTCGGTACGTCTGACCGCACCGGCCGCCAACGGCATCAAGGTCGCCAAGATCTACACGTTCAAGCGCGACAGCTACCTGATCGACGTCAGCTATGAAATCACCAATACGGGCAGTGCCGCTGTCAGCCCCTATGGTTATTTCCAGACTTTGCGTGATGGCAAGGATGCCGAAGCGCATAACCACGGCCCCTTCGGCGTGACTACCTTTACCGGCCCGGCTGTATTTACCGACGCTGAGCACTACCAGAAGGTTAAGTTCGCCGATATCGACAAGAGCAAGGCGACGTTTGCACACAAGGCCGACAACGGCTGGATCGGCATGGTGCAGCATTACTTCTTCTCGGCCTGGTTGCCGCAGGGCAAGGCCGAGCGCGAGTTCTACATCGATCGCATGGACGCCAACCTTTACCGTGCCGGCGTCAAGTTTCCGTTGGCCACGGTAGAGCCGGGCAAGACCGTTACTGTCAGCGTGCCGCTGTATGCCGGCCCGCAGGAGCAGGACAAGCTGGAAGGCATCGCACCGGGCCTCGATCGCGTGGTCGACTACGGCTGGCTGACCATCATTGCATCGCCGCTGTTCTGGGTGCTGGAAAAGCTGCATAGCCTGATCGGCAATTGGGGCTGGGCCATCATTGCCCTGACCGTAATGCTGAAGCTGATCTTCTTCCCGCTCTCGGCCGCCAGCTATCGCTCCATGGCCAAGATGAAGGCGGTCATGCCGCTGATGACGCGCCTCAAGGAAAGCTACAAGGATGATCGCGCCAAGCTCAATCAGGAAATGATGGAGCTCTACAAGCGCGAAAAAATCAATCCGCTCGGCGGCTGCCTGCCGGTGGTTGTGCAGATCCCGGTGTTTATTGCCCTCTATTGGGTGCTGCTGGGTACCGTGCAGATGCGCGGTGCGCCTTGGCTGGGCTGGATTACCGACCTTTCGGCTGCGGATACGCTGTTTGGCGTGATTCCGTTCGTGAACTTGCCGCTGGGTCCGTTGCCGCTGCTGATGGGTGCCACCATGTTCTTCCAGACGCGTCTGAACCCGACGCCGCCGGATCCTATGCAGGCGAAGATCATGACTTGGATGCCGATATTCTTCACCTTCATGTTCCTGTCCTTCCCGGCAGGCCTGGTGCTGTACTGGACGGTGAACAATATTCTCTCCATCGCGCAGCAGTGGTATGTGACTAAGCAGATGGAAACTGCGGGCAAGTAAGTTTTGCCGAATCGTGGTTTGGACAACGCCCGCAGCTGCGGGCGTTGTGTTTTGTATGCCTTGATTTAAGCTAGCTGCCATGCTCGAAAAAGACATCATTGCCGCGATTGCCACCGCCCCCGGACGGGGTGGGGTGGGGGTGGTTCGTGTATCCGGGCCGGCTTTGTCAAATTTTGCGCTGGCCTTATGCGGACGCTGTCCGGATGCACGTAAGGCGGCACTGGTCAGTTTTCGTGGTGCCGACGGCAGTGTTATCGACCAGGGCCTGATACTGCGTTTCCCCGGGCCGAACTCCTTCACCGGCGAAGACGTGATCGAGCTGCAGGGTCATGGCGGTCCGGTGGTGATGCAGATGCTCTTGCAGCGCTGTATCGAGCTTGGCGCGCGCATCGCTCATCCGGGTGAGTTCAGCCAGCGCGCCTTTCTTAATGACAAGCTCGATCTCGCCCAGGCCGAGGCGATTGCCGACCTGATTGATGCGACCACCGCTGGTGCGGTGCGCTCGGCACAGCGCTCGCTTTCTGGCGAGTTTTCGAGCTCGGTCAATGCGCTGGTCGCCCAGCTGATCGAGTTGCGCATGTTGGTCGAGGCAACGCTGGATTTTCCCGAGGAAGAAATCGACGTCATTCGTGACACCGATGCCCAGCAGCGTCTGGATAAAATACGCAGTGACATCGCCGCGTTAGCCCGTCGCGCAAAGCAGGGCAGTCTGCTACGGACCGGGCTTCACGTTGTATTGGCAGGCCTTCCTAACGTAGGTAAGTCCTCGCTCTTGAATCGTCTGGCCGGCGAAGAGCGGGCGATTGTTACCGATGTAGCAGGGACTACGCGCGACACCCTGCGTGAAACCATCCAGATCGAAGGCATTCCGCTGCACATCATCGATACCGCCGGTTTGCGCGAGACCGAGGATACGGTTGAGCGCATCGGCATTGAGCGAACCTGGAGGGAAATCGAGAAGGCCGATATCGTCCTGCAGCTGGTCGATGCGCGTAGCGGCGAAAGCGCTGCCGATCATGCGGTCGCGGTCAAGCTGCCGGCGCGTCTGCCGCGCATCGTTGTTCATAACAAGTGTGATCTGGCCGGGCGCGTCCCGGAGCGTTCGCAGGACAAGCGCTACACGCATATCTGGCTATCGGCCAAGTTGGGGCAGGGCATGGATTTGCTGCACGACGAACTGTTGCGTCTGGCCGGCTGGGCCGGACATGGTGAAGATGTGATTCTGGCGCGCGAACGTCATCTCGTCGCAATCGGCAAGGCCACGGCTTCGCTCGAGCGTGCCGCGAGCCAATTACGTCAGCTCGAGTTTTGTGCCGAGGAGCTGCGCCTAGCGCAGCAGTCCTTGTCCGAGATCACCGGGGAGTTCACCCCGGACGATCTGCTCGGCGAAATCTTCTCCCGCTTCTGCATCGGCAAGTGAATATGCCGGATTGGTTGGCCCTGGCCGGCCCGTTTCTATTTCTGCTGCCGGCCGCCTTTCTTGCCGGGCTGGTGGATGCGGTGGTCGGGGGCGGCGGGCTGATCCAGATTCCCGCCCTGTTTGCCGGCTATCCGCAAGCGGCCCCCGCGACGCTCTTCGGCACCAACAAAATGTCCTCGATTTGCGGCACCTTGTCCGCTACGCTGCGCTACGTTAAGCGGGTGCGTGTGCCGTGGCGGATCACGTTGCTTGCGGCCGCGGCCGCCTTTGTATTCTCGTTTCTCGGTGCCATGTCGGTAGCCTTGTTGCCGAAGGCCTGGGCGCGACCGCTGGTCTTTTTCCTGCTGGTGGCGGTGGCGCTCTATACCTTTATCCGCAAGGACTTCGGCGCAGAGGACAAGAACATTGAACACGGCCGCCGTCACCTGGTCGGCGCGCTCTTGCTGGGTGCCGGTATTGGTTTCTACGACGGCTTCTTTGGCCCGGGTACGGGAAGCTTCCTGTTGTTTTTGTTCGTCCGTTTCTATGGGCTGGATTTCCTGCGAGCGACCAGCGCGGCCAAGGTTGTGAATATGTCCACCAACGCCGCTGCCTTGTTGTACTTTGGCCCGACCGGTCACGTGCTGTGGACGTTGGCGCTGTGCATGGCCCTGTGCAATATCTTTGGCGCGCAACTCGGTAGTGCGCTGGCCCTGCGTCACGGCAGTGCGTTTGTGCGCAAGCTCTTTCTCGGCGTAGTTTCGGTGCTGATTGCCAAGTTTGCCTGGGACACATTCGCGGGTCTGTGAGGCCAGTCATTCGGTCGGGTTTCTGTTCGGTTTCACGTGAAACACCGCTGCCTTGCTTGATGGCCCATCGGAGTTTGTTCGGGCTGATGTGCGGGCTGTCCGGGGTGCCTGTTTCACGTGAAACGCACATTGTTTTTTGGTGTTTGATCTTGACCGGCGTATGATGGCGCCTCTTTGGTTGTTCGCTGGTTTTCTCCAAGATGTTGTTCCCTGACAGTTTTGATGTGATCGTGATTGGTGGCGGCCACGCCGGCACCGAGGCCGCGCTCGCCTCGGCGCGTACTGGCGCCAAGACCCTGCTGCTCACCCACAATATCGAGACGCTGGGACAGATGTCCTGCAATCCGTCCATCGGCGGCATTGGCAAAGGCCATCTGGTCAAGGAGGTCGATGCGCTGGGCGGGGCCATGGCCGCGGCCACCGACGAGTCGGGCATCCAGTTCCGTATTCTCAACGCCTCCAAGGGGCCGGCGGTCCGCGCGACGCGAGCCCAGGCCGACCGTGTGCTGTACAAGGCGGCGATCCGCAAGCGTCTGGAAAATCAGCCTAATCTGACCCTGTTCCAGTCCGCGGTCGATGACATCACGGTCGAGGGCGACCGCGTTACCGGCGCCACCACCCAGCTCGGCATCACCTTCCGTGGCAGGGCCGTGGTGCTGACGGCGGGTACCTTCCTCAACGGCCGCATCCATGTCGGTCTGGAAAACCATGTCGGCGGACGCGCCGGCGATCCGCCCGCGACCACGCTGGGTGGCCGTCTTCGGGAGCTCCAGCTTCCCGTCGGCCGTCTCAAGACGGGTACGCCGCCGCGCATCGACGGCCGCACCATCGATTTCTCGGTGATGCAGGAGCAACCCGGCGACGATCCGGTGCCCGTGTTCTCCTTCATCGGCTCGGCCTCCCAGCACCCACAGCAGATGCCGTGCTGGATTACCCATACCAACGAACGCACCCACGACATCATTCGTGGCGGCCTCGATCGTTCGCCGATGTTCACCGGTGTCATCGAGGGGGTAGGGCCGCGCTATTGCCCATCAATTGAGGACAAGATCCATCGCTTCGCCGGCAAGGATAGCCACCAGATCTTCCTCGAGCCGGAAGGTCTGAGCACCCACGAATACTATCCGCAAGGCGTATCGACCTCATTGCCCTTCGACGTGCAGCTGAATCTGGTGCGCTCGATCAAGGGCCTGGAGAACGCGCACATCCTGCGTCCGGGCTACGCCATCGAATATGACTACTTCGATCCGCGCAACCTCAAGGCATCGTTCGAAACCAAGTCCATCGCCGGCCTGTTCTTCGCCGGCCAGATCAACGGCACCACCGGTTATGAAGAGGCCGCCGCGCAGGGGCTGCTCGCCGGCGTGAATGCCTCGCGCTTCGCCATGGAAAAGGAAGCCTGGTCACCGCGCCGGGACCAGGCTTATCTGGGCGTGTTGGTCGATGATCTGATCACCCGCGGCGTGTCCGAGCCGTATCGTATGTTCACCAGCCGCGCCGAATATCGGTTGTCCTTGCGTGAGGACAACGCCGATCTGCGTCTGACCGAGATCGGCCGTGAGTTGGGCCTGGTTGACGATGTGCGCTGGGACGCCTTCAATCGTAAGCGCGATGCCGTGGCGGCCGAGGCCGAGCGCCTCAAAAAGACCTGGGTACGCCCGGAAACACTGGTGCGCCACGAGGCCGAGCGCGTGCTGGGCAAGCATATCGAACACGAATACTCGCTCTTCGATCTGCTGCGCCGTCCCGAGGTCAGCTACGCCAGACTGATGACGTTGCCGGGCGCCGGTGCTGGCCTGAGCGAGCCGGCCGTGGTTGAACAGGTCGAGATTCAGGCCAAGTACCACGGTTATGTCGAGCGCCAGAAGGAAGAGGTCGAGCAGAGCCGGGCCGCTGAGGAGCTGCGTCTGCCGACCGATATCGACTATGCCGACGTGCATGGCTTGTCGATCGAGGTTCGCCAGAAGCTGAGTCAGCAAAAACCCGAGACCATCGGCCAGGCGTCGCGCATTCAGGGCGTGACCCCGGCGGCGATTTCCTTGCTGTTGGTGCACCTCAAGCGCCGGACGCTGAAGAAAAAAACCGCGGCATGAATACACCCGGAAGCGACAAGCTGCGCATGCGTGCGGCAGCCATGGGTGTGGCCTTGACTGCTGAAATGGCGGACAAGCTGCTGGCCTATCAGGCCCTGATGATCAAGTGGAACCGTACCTACAATCTGACCGCGATCCGTGATCCTGAGGAGATGCTGGTGCATCATCTATTGGACTCGCTGGTGGTGGCACCGCTGCTGCCCATGAACGGAAACTCGGGTCCGCTGACACTGGCCGACGTCGGCAGCGGTGGCGGTCTGCCGGGCATTCCGCTGGCAATTGCGCGGCCGGAAATTCAGGTGACGCTGATTGAGACAAGCTCCAAGAAGTCGGCCTTCCAGCAGCAGGTCAAGATCGAACTCGGCTTGCCTAATGTGAGTATTTACTCTGGCCGTGTCGAAGAATATAAGCCGAAACAGAGCTTCGATGCGGTGATTTCGCGGGCCTTTGCCGAGCTCAAGGATTTTGTCGAGTGGTCCGGCGATCTGGCCAAGCCGGAGGGTCGCCTGTACGCCATGAAAGGTGTCTACCCAGAGGCCGAGATTGCCGCCTTGCCGGCCGGGTGGAGCGTTTTGAGCAGTCAGCCATTGCTGGTCGCGGGCCTCGATGCTCGGCGACATTTGCTAACTCTGGCGCGTAGCTGAAGCCAGGTATTCGGGAGGAAGGGATGCACATCTTTGCAGTTGCCAATCAGAAGGGCGGGGTCGGCAAGACCACCACCACGGTGAACCTCGCCGCTGCGCTCGCTCAGCAAGGCCAGCGCACGCTGTTGATCGATCTCGATCCGCAGGGCAACGCGACCATGGGCAGCGGCGTGGACAAGCGTGCCTTGCAACGTTCGGTCTACCATGTGCTGGTTGGCCTGGCATCGCACGCAGAAGCCCGCGTGGTCTCGCCGACAGGCAGCTTTGATGTGCTGCCGGCCAACCGCGATCTCGCTGGTGCCGAGGTGGAAATGGTCAATCTCGACAACCGCGAGAACCGCCTCAAGGATGCGTTGGCCATGCACAAGGACGATTACGATTTCGTCCTCATCGATTGTCCGCCTTCGCTCTCCATGCTCACCCTGAATGGCCTGTGTGCCGCGCACGGCGTGATCATCCCGATGCAGTGCGAGTACTACGCGCTGGAAGGCCTGTCGGATCTGGTCAACACCATCAAGAAGGTGCACGCCAACCTCAACCGCGACCTCAAGGTCATCGGTCTGCTGCGCGTGATGTATGACCCGCGCAGCACGCTCGCCAATCAAGTCTCGGCGCAGCTCGAAGAACATTTCGGCGATAAGGTATTCAAGGCCATCGTACCGCGCAATGTGCGTCTGGCCGAAGCCCCCAGCCACGGCATTCCCGGCGTGCTGTTCGACAAGGCGGCCAAGGGCGCACAGGCCTACCAGGCATTCGCGAGCGAGCTGATCGAGCGCGTCAAGACGCCCGAGTTCCAATAAGACAACCGTTAGAAAGAAAAGACATGACGCCTCCGAAGATGAAGGGCCTCGGCCGTGGCCTCGACGCATTGCTGGCCGGTAACAGCGACAGCGGCGACAATAAGTCGCGCCAGGATACGCTGCCGGTCGGGCAGCTGCAGCCGGGCAAGTACCAGCCGCGCACGCGCATGGACCCGGGCTCGCTCGAAGAGCTGGCCGCATCGATCAAGGCCCAGGGCCTGATCCAGCCAATTTCCGTACGTCCGGTCGGCAACAGCCGCTACGAGATCATTGCCGGCGAGCGTCGCTGGCGCGCGTCGCAAATCGCCGGCCTCACTGAAGTGCCGGTGCTGATCCGCGAAATCCCGGACGAAAACGCGCTGGCGATGTCGCTGATCGAAAACATCCAGCGCGAAGACCTCAATCCGCTCGAAGAAGCGGCCGGCATTCAGCGCCTGCTCGACGAGTTCGGCATGACGCATCAGCAGGCCGCCGAAGCTCTTGGCCGCTCGCGCTCGGCGACCTCAAACCTGCTGCGACTGCTGCAACTGGCCAAGCCGGTTCAGGACATGCTGATGGCCGGCGATCTGGAAATGGGCCATGCGCGTGCGCTGCTGGCGTTGCCCAAGACCGATCAGGGCTCGATTGCGGCGCTGGTCGTCGACAAGGGCTATTCGGTGCGCGATACCGAGCGTGCCGTATCGCAGACCTTGAATCCGCCGGCCGGCAAGCATGCCAAGAAGACTGATCGCGATCTTGAGCGTCTCGAAGAAGAACTGTCGGACAGCCTTGGCGCAACCGTCAAGATCGTCGCCAACCGCAAGGGCGCGGGTGCGCTGACCATACGCTTCGGCAGCCTCGATCAGCTGGACGGAATTTTGCAGCGTTTGAAATAAGAGAAAGCAGTGGGCCGGCAGGGGTGTTGTTTCTCCATTTTTGCCGGCCGGCATCAGCGGCGTTTCCTTGCCGTGTACGTGGCAGCGCGTAGAATGAAATGGCGGACTGAGCCGAAGCAGGAAGGCGCTGGTCAGACAGAACGCAATCCGGGCACGGTCTGCGAAAAGGGCATCGGAACAGGGTTCCGCTGTCCATAAGCGCAGGGACGCGACCGTCCATCCGGTCGGTTCCCGCTAACCAATGGAGCTGACCATGGAACGACTGAGCTACAAACCGCTTGCCCAGGCTGCCATTGCTGCCGGCGGCTGCCATCTCCTGGATGCGCACAATCCTGTGCCGGTACGCGCCGATTCGCCGGCGTTGGAGGTGATGACTGACCTATCCAAGATTCCGGCAGCGACGATTTCACCCGGCGACTCCCTCCCCGAAGCCAACCAGTCCATGCTCTTGCGCGGCGTGCGCCTGCTCCTGGTGGCCGCCAGCGACGGCCGTATTCGCGGCGTGATCACCGCCAACGACCTGCTTGGCGAGAAGCCAGTGCTGGTCGCACAGAATCGTGGCATCAAGCGCAGCGAGCTGCGTGTCAGCGACGTCATGACGGCGGTTGACCATATGGAAGTCCTGCGGCTCATCGATGTCGCCAAGGCGGAAGTCGGGCATATTGTCGCGACACTCAAGGCGGCTACGCGCGTGCATGCGCTGGTGGTCGAGGAGCGAGACGGCAAGCAGATGCTGCGCGGCATCTTCTCCGCCTCGCAGATTGCCCGGCAGCTTGGCATTAGCGTCGTCACCCACGAGGCGGCGCGCACCTTCGCCGAGATCGAGGCCGCGATCTCGGGCGTCTGAGCTTTCTCGCTCCCGCTTCCAAGCCCGGCGCGCCGGGCTTTTTTATTGCTTCTGCGCCGCCTTACCCTCTGCCGGATACAAATACTTTCAGAAAGCAGTAGACAACTACTGCCTAGGCAGTTATATTGCTGCCTAGGCAATCACTGTTTAGGCATGAAAGGAAGTGCCATGGCTACCCCCAAGAAGTTCTACAGCGCCAAAAACTACAAGCTCGAAGACAGCATCGGCTATCTGCTGCGCATGCTGACGCAACAGGTTTCGCGTGAAGTCGAGAAGCGCATGGCCGAGCATGGTCTCACCGACGCGCAATGGAAGCCGCTGCTATTCATTCGCCAGGGCCGCGGCGAAACCGCCGCCGATCTGGCGCGCTCGACCTGTATCGACACGGGCGCAGTAACGCGTATGCTCGATCGCATTGAGGACAAGGGCCTGATACAGCGCGTGCGTTCGGAGCAGGATCGCCGCGTCGTGAATCTTGCCCTGACCGACGAAGGGCGGCAGCTGGCCGACAAGGTGGTTCCGGACGTTCTGGCCGGCGTTCTGAATGAAACGCTGGCGGGCTTCAGCACCGCCGAATATGAACAGTTCAAGTCCTTGCTGCAGCGTGCACTGCAAAACATTGGCAAGCTGGAAGACGAGGGGAGTGCATCGTGATGCGCGCCATTGCCCCGGTATTGCTGGCACTGAGCCTGGCCGGCTGCGCCAGCTACGCCGGCATCCATACTGAAAACGCCAAGGTCGACCCGGCTGTACTCGGTGCTCGCGACATTGCCGCCGAGTGGCCGCATGCCGACTGGTGGCAGGACCTGAACGATCCGGTCCTGAACCAGCTGATCGATACGGCATTGAAGAACAATCTTGATCTGCAAAGTGCCGGCATCCGTCTGCGCCAGGCCTGGGCCATTGCCGGGATCGCCGACAGCGCCACGTATCCGCAGATCGATGCGAGCCTGTCGACGACACGAGAGCGTTTCAGCGAGAACGGGCTGGTGCCGCCGCCTTATGCAGGCTCGACCTATAACGTCAATGAGCTGAACATCGGCGGCAACTGGGAGCTCGATTTCTTCGGCCGCAACCGCGAGGCGCTCAAGGCCTCACTCGGCGAACTGCGTGCCACCGAGGCCGAGCACCAGGCGGCCCGCATCATGGTGACCAGCGCCGTGGCCGGTCAGTACTTCGTGCTGGCGCAGCAGCAGCAACAATTGCGTCTCGCCGAGCAACTGAATCAGCAACGCAACGATCGTCTCGCCATCGAAACACAGCGCGTTGACGCCGGCATCGATGCCGCCGGCGAGCTCGAACCGATCAAGGGCGACGTGGCCACAACGCGACGCGACACGACCGCGTTGAACGAACAGATCGCGCTGACCCGGCATGCGATTGCTGCGCTGCTTGGCGAGGGCCCGGAGGCGACCAAAACCCTGCAGGCGAATCTGCCACAACATGCAAATGTGCCGCTACCGCAGGAGATTCCACTCGCGCTGCTCGGCCATCGCGCCGATATCGTCGCCGCAAAATGGCGCGTCGAATCGGGCTTGCACGGCATGGAGTCGGCCAAGGCCGCCTTCTATCCGAACGTCAATCTGCGCGGTTTCTTCGGATTTTCCGCGGTCGGCTTCGATAAGTTTCTCGACGCCGGCAGCCGGGCGCCGGGTATCGGGTTGGCGGTGTCGCTGCCGATCTTTGACGCCGGCCGCCTGCGTAGCGAATACCGCTATGTGACCGCCCAGACCGACGGCGCCGTCATCAACTACAACAAGACGCTGGTGAATGCCTTCCGCGACGTTGCCGATCGCATCGCGTCGCTCGAATCCATCGATCAGCAGCTGGTCAAGCAGCAGGCTGCGGTCGGGCACGCGCAACAGAGCTACACCCTGGCGCAACAGCGTTATGCAAGCGGCATCACCGGACGGATTCCGGTGCTGGATGCAGAAGCGGCATTGCTCATCCAGCAGCGCGCCCTGGTCGATCTGCAGGCACGCTGGTCCATCGCCCGAGTCCAGCTGATTCATGCCCTGGGGGGCGGATTCGTCGAACCGGCCGACAAGCTCGACACCACGCAACACGCTCAGCACAATGAAGGAGGCCAGCATGGCTAATGAACTCACAAACGCGCCACCCAACGGCAAGCGCAAGAAGCTTTTGACGATGCTGCTCGCGGCATGCGGTATCGCAGCGATCGGTTACACCGTGTACTGGGCCGCCATCGCACGCTACAAGGTCGAAACCGACAATGCCTATGTGCAGGGCAATGTGGTGCAGATCACGCCGCAGGTTGCGGGTACTGTCGTCGCCATCGAGGCCGACGATACCGACTACGTCAAGGCCGGCCAGTTGCTGGTGCGCCTCGATCCCATCGACGCGCGCGTGGCGCTCGATCAGGCCGAGGCAAAGCTGGCGACGGCGGTGCGCGAAGTGCGCGGCGTCTTCAACACCAATGCCGCGCTGTCCGCAGATGTGGCGACGAAGGAGGCTGATCTTGCGAGGCGCGCGCCATTGGTGACGACCGGCGCCGTCTCGAAGGAAGAGCTCTCGCACCTGCAAACCGCGCTGACCGACGCACGCGAGCGGCTGGCCCAGAACCAAGCGCTGATCGAAGGGACTTCAGTAGAAACCAATCCGCGCGTTCTCGTCGCCGCGGCACAGGTGCGCGAAAGCTATCTGGCTTACAAGCGGAGCGGCATCACGGCGCCGATTTCGGGTGCAGTCGCCAAGCGCAATGTGCAGATCGGCCAGCGTGTGCAGGCCGGCGTGCCGCTGATGGCGGTGGTACCGCTCGACCAGGTTTGGGTCGATGCCAACTTCAAGGAGTCTCAGCTTGAGGATCTGCGCATCGGCCAGCCGGTGACGCTGACTGCTGATGTCTACGGCGGCAGCCAGGAATATCACGGCCACGTGATCGGCCTCGGCGCCGGCACCGGCGCGGCCTTTTCGCTGCTACCGGCACAGAACGCTACCGGCAACTGGATCAAGATCGTGCAGCGCCTGCCGGTACGGATTGCCCTTGAGCCGGATGAGCTGCGCGAACATCCCCTGCGCGTCGGTTTGTCAATGAACGTGACCGTCAATGTTCATGATCAGTCAGGCCGTGCCGTAACCGATGGCAGCAGCAATCAGCCCGTCGTTGCGACCACCGTTTTCGACGAGCTGGGCAAGGCTGCCGACGAGCGCGTGAACCGGATCGTCTCGGCCAACCTCGGCCACAAGGTTGCGCTGCCTACGCTCAACTGAAGCGAATCAGAGTCAGAGAAGAATCATGGCCGAGAATGCAACGCCGAATGCCGCCCCCGAGCCGCTGAAGGGCGGCGCCCTGGTGCTGGGCACGGTGGCCCTGTCGCTGGCGACCTTCATGAACGTGCTCGATTCGTCCATCGCGAACGTGTCGATCCCGGCAATCGCCGGCGACTTCGGCGTCAGCGCGAGCCAAGGCACCTGGGTCATCACCAGCTTCGCGGTGTCGAACGCGATCGCCGTGCCGCTCACCGGATGGCTTACGCAGCGCTTCGGCATGGTGAGGTTGTTTACGCTGAGCGTGGTGCTGTTCGTGATCGCCTCGCTGTTGTGTGGGCTGGCGCCAAACCTTGGCATGTTGATCATGTTCCGCGTGATTCAGGGCCTGGTCGCCGGGCCGATGATTCCGCTCTCGCAGAGCCTGCTGCTGCAGAGCTATCCGCGCGAGAAATCCGGCATGGCGCTGGCCATGTGGTCAATGACCACGCTGGTGGCGCCGGTGATGGGGCCCTTGCTCGGCGGCTGGATCACCGACAACATGACCTGGCCGTGGATCTTCTACATCAACGTGCCGATCGGCATTGCTGCAGCGCTGATTACCTGGAATCTGTATCGCAGCCGCGAGTCGGCCACGCGCAAGCTACCCATTGACAGCATCGGCCTGGCCCTGCTGGTGATCTGGGTCGGCGCTTTGCAGATCATGCTCGACAAAGGTAAGGAGCTCGACTGGTTCGCTTCGCCGGAGATTGTGGCGCTGGCCTTGGTGTCGCTGGTCAGCTTCGTCGCCTTCCTGATCTGGGAGCTGACGGAAAAGCATCCCGTGGTCGACCTCGGCCTGTTCCGTCGCCGCAACTTCTGGGTCGGCGCGCTGGCCATGTCGCTCGGCTACGGCGTTTTCTTCGGCAACGTCGTACTGCTGCCGCTGTGGTTGCAGCAGTACATGGGCTATACGGCCACCTGGGCCGGCATCATCATGGCGCCGGTCGGCTTGTTGGCGATCTTCCTTTCACCCGTCGTCGGCAAGAATGTATCCCGCGTCGATCCGCGCATCTTCGCCACCATCGCCTTCCTGGTCTTCGCCCTGGTGTTGTGGATGCGTTCGCTGTTCAATACCCAGGCCGATGTCACGACGCTGATGATTCCGACGGTTATCCAGGGTATCTCCATGGCCTTCTTCTTTATTCCGCTGGTTTCGCTGACGCTATCGGGTCTACCGCATGATCGTATTCCTGCGGCATCCGGCCTCAGCAACTTCGCACGCATCACCGCCGGCGCCTTCGGTACCTCGATCACCACGACACTGTGGGAAAACCGTGCCGCCGAACATCATGTGGTGCTGGTTGAATCAATCAACAACGCCAGCGCCGCCACGCATCAAACTTTGGACGTCCTCGCCGCCCAGGGCCTGACGCAGCAGCAGGGGCTGGCGTATATCAATCGGCTGGTCGACCAGCAGGCCTTCATGCTCAGCGTGAACGATATATTCGCCGCGTCAGCCGGGCTGTTCCTGTTGCTGGTCGCTGTCGTATGGCTGGCGCGCCCAGTCAAGGCCGGCGGCGCTTCGGCTGCTGATGCGGGCGGCGCGCACTAAAGCGCGGCGAGAAAGTGCAGGTCGGCGACCGGAAAACGGAAAAAGTGACACCCGTTTGCATTCTCATGCGAGAGATGTTTTTCTGATCTATACATCCCTGTACATCAAGGGTGAGTCGCTAGGTTCGCCGATGCGGCTGTCGTCCGTTTGCTTGAGGCTATCTTGCGCCGGGCGCGGATTGAATGGATCAGTGGAGGTGCGACCATGGAATGCTCCGGCTACAGGCCGCTTGCCCATAGCATCATGCGTCCCGGTTGTCGTGTGCTCGATGCGCACAATCCGCCGCCGGTGCGGGCGGACTCACCCGCACTTGAGGTCCTGACGGATCTGGCCAAGATCCCGGTGGCCACGATAGCGCCGGATGATCTTCTGTCGGACGCCAATCAATCGATGCTCTTGCGCGGTGTGCGCTTGCTACTGGTCACCGATAACGATGGATATATCTGCGGCGTCATTGCCACCGCCGACTTTCTTGGCGTGAAACCGATCATGGTCGCGCAAAGTCGCGGACTGATGCGACATGAGCTGCGTGTCAGCGATGTCATGACCCCGATCGAGCAAGTGGAGGTACTGCGGTTCGCCGATGTCGTTCGCGCCCAGGTCGGAAATGTCGTCGCCACGCTCAAGGCGGTTACGCGGGTACATGCGTTGGTGGTCGAAGATATGGATGACGGGCAAGTGTTGCGCGGCATTTTTTCCGCCTCGCAAATCGCCCGCCAGCTCGGTATCCACTTAACCAGCCATGACGCAGAACACATCTTCGCCGAAATCGAAATGGCAATCGCCGCATTGCCATCGAGTGCGGAGCGCCCTCGGGCCGTGCAATCGCGGCCCGAGAGTTCCGTAGCTTAGTCGGGTGAGCAGTTTGCCTGGAGCTGTCCTTCAGGCCTGTTCGGCCATCTGCTTGAGCGTTACATAGTCGGTCTTGCCGGTGCCGAGTAAGGGCAGGGCGGCGACAACAACGATCTTGCGCGGCACCGCCAGCTCGGGCAGGCCGAGTTCGCGGGCTGTGGTCTGCAGACGTTCGCGGCCAAGTGACGGATCGGTGGTGAACAACACCAGCGCTTCGCCGCGTGCCGGGTCAGGCTGGGTACTGGCTGCGTGTGCTTGCTCCGGGCTGGTAGCGGCGGCGATCTTTTCCACGACTTCGAGCGACACCATCTCGCCGGCGATCTTGGCGAAGCGCTTGACGCGACCCTGGATGCGCACGAAGCCGTCGCTGTCGATCTCGACCACGTCGCCGGTGTCGTACCAGCCTTCACCGGCCTCGGACTTCGGCGCTTCGAGCACGCCGGGCTTGTCGTAGCGGTAATAGCCGCTCATCACGTTAGGACCCTTCACATGCAGGATGCCGCCGTTGGCGATGCCGGGCACCGGCACCAGCTTGTGCTCAATGCCGGGCAGCAGCTGGCCGACGGTGCCGGTACGGTAGGCCATCGGCGCGTTGACGGCGATCACCGGCGCGGTCTCGGTCGCGCCGTAACCTTCGAAGATGCGGATGCCGAACTTCTCGAACCACTGCTCGCGTACCTGTGCCGACAATTTCTCGGCACCAGCGACGACATAGCGCAGGCGGAAGAAATCGTAGGGATGGGCGAACTTGCCGTAGTGGCCGAGGAAGGTACTGGTGCCGAACAGGATCGAGCAGCCGCGATCGTAGGCAAGCTCGGGTATCACGCGATAGTGCAGCGGCGAGGGATAGAGGAAGACGCGCGTGCCGGTCATTAACGGCAGCAGCGCCCCCCCGGTGAGGCCGAAAGAGTGGAAGATGGGCAGCGCGTTGAGCACCTTGTCGCTGGTGTTGAAATCGACAATGGCGCGTACTTGCGAGATGTTGGCGAGGATGGCGCGGTGCGCGAGCACGACCCCCTTGGGCTTGCCTTCGGAACCAGAGGTGAACAGCACCACGGCGGTGTCCTCTGGCTTTGCGCCGAAGTTGCCGGCGCTGCGCGGCAGCCAGCACGCATAGAGTAGCCACCACAACTTGTCGCCCAGCGTGATCTGTTCGCGCAAATCTTCCAGATAAACAATGTGCACGTTCTGCAGCGCCAGCACTTTGTCGGTCAGCTTGCCCTGCTCCAGGAAGGTGCGCGAGGTGATGATGGTCTTGATCTCGGCGGCGACGCAGGCATTCTGCATGCCTTCGGTGCCGGCGGTGTAGTTGAGCATGGCCGGCACGCGGCGGAAGGTGCCGAGGCCGATCAGCAGCGCCAGTGTCGGTGCCAGATTGGGCAGCAGCAGACCGATGCGCTCCTCCTGTTCGCCGAGGCGACTGGCGACGCGCCCCAGTATCAGGGTCATCTTGATCAGGTCGCCGTAGCTGTATTCGATCTGCTTGGCATCTTCGACCATGCGCCGCTGACGGCCGAAGTTGCGGCTGGCTTCGAGCAGCGCGGTGAACAGGGTTTGCTGCGGGCGCGTGGCGAACAGCATTTCCTGCATGATGCGGCGCATGGCTTCGCCGGCCTTACGGCGGCGCTCCTTGGCGCGGTCGGCGACGGGCATCTCGATTTTCGTCGCCGGCTGGATGGTGATGTGCATTTTCGGAAACCAGCCGCGCGGCGCTTCGCCGCTCATGCGCGAAAAGCGCGTGCGTGCCGGGCCGTCAAGGCGCACCGGAACGATGGTGGCACCGGTCTTTGCAGCGACGAAGGCCGGGCCTTCATAGACCTTCATCAGGCTGCCAGTGGTCGTGATGCGGCCTTCCGGAAAGATCACCACCGGCCGGCCTGACTCGACCAGCTTGATGATCTTCTTGATCGCCATCGGACTGCTCGGATCAACAGTCAGGTAATCGACCATGCTGAGGATCAAACGGAACAGCGGCACCTTGGCGATCTGCGTATTGACGACGAAGACTGGATTGGCGGGCAGATACAGGCCGAGCAGCAGGCCATCAAGAAAGGATTCGTGATTGGCGACGATGAGCAGGCGCTCGCCGTCAAAGCGCGTGCCGTGCGGATTGCGTAGCTTGACGCGATAGAGAATGCGCGTGAACAGACGCAGGACAGGGCGGAGCAGGGTTTTCAACATCCGGAGTCTCCTCAGGCCGTCTTGAAGCGACGGCGGATGAACAGAACGATGCCGGTGATCAGGGCGAGCACGCCGGCAATGACGGCAATAACGGGGGGCGGCACCAGCGCCGGCTGGTGTTGTGCCAAGGCAAGGCCGTCGCGCAATTCCACAGGGAAGGGGCGCGGTTCGACCGGGACGATCTGCCACTGACTGCGATCGGCCGGTGCCTGCTTCAGATATTCGTCGAAGGAATACACCGGCGCGAGGCCGAAGGCTCGGCTGGAGGGGATTTGCGGGATGTGCACGTAGTAGATCGCTTCCACATCGTCGGCCAACGCTTTTTCGTAATCGCTGAGTGGCCGCTTGGCGTTACCCGCGGCGATGCGTAACAGATCTTCGCCGAGGGCGTCGAAACTGACCGCCGGATACAGCCGCGTTTTTTCCTCCAGCAGATAGTCGTAGATCTTGCGTCCGTCGGCGAGGCTCTTGCTGGTGGCCGCGACATAGGCGTAAGCACCAATCGCCTTGAGCCAGGGCTCGTGGCCGCGCTGCGGTACCTGCCAGCCCAGGGTACGCAGGGTGTCGACGCTGACGCCCGCGCAATTCGCCGCCGAATGGTTGTAGTCGAAGTCGTGACGATAGAAGTGGTTGTACACACGCTCGACGCCCGCCTGATACTGCAGTGCAGTGCGGTCGTCCTTCAGTACCGCGACCAGCATGTAGGAGGGGCGATACCAGCTCTGGCCGTTGTTCAGGTCGAGCAGATATTTGTCCATCGGCGTCGGTGCGGCGATGATGCCCTTCTCGCTGTAGGAGCCGAGATTGTAGAAGTTGTAGACCATCCAGCGCGACCAGTCGCCGTCGTCGCGGAAGCGGCCGGTGGCAATGGCGAAATGGCCGCCGTGCGCCTCGTCGTCGTCGCCCTGTGCGCCGTTGAGCATGATGCCAAGCACGGCCTTGCCGTTCCAGTTGCGCGGCGCATCGGGATCTTTTGCCCACAACAGGCGGCTGGAATACGCTTCACGCGCGCCGCCGTTATTGGCCTTGACCAGACTGTGCAGCGATTCGTCTGCGTTCAGTGCCTGCACCGTGCTGTCCGGTCTGATGGAAAAATCCAGCGGCCAGATGGTACGAGCGACAAACTGAGCCTGTCCGTTTCCATTCGCTTGCAGTTCGCCGCGCATGCGCAACGGACGTTGCGCCAAATAGGCCTGGCTGTCAGCGTTGTAGTAGGAGCGATTGGTGGCGAGCTTGGGCGTGATGGCGAAGGCAGCGGTTTGTCCGTTGTCGAGTTGCAGGGCCTTGCCGTCCGCAGTGAGACGGGTGCGCGCAATCACCTTGGAAGAGCCGAGCCAGATCAGCGGAGCTTGAATGTTTTGTCCCGGCTTGCCGGCCACAGCGGCGGCAACATCCGCCTGCGCTTCCAGGCCGGCCGAGTAGCCGGCGCTGTTGGCGTTGCGGACCGGCGCAGCGAGCAGTTCGTCCTTGAAGTACCAGAGCGCTTGCGGGACGGTGGCACAATCGGCGCACTTACCGGTGGTGAGTTTCAAACCTTCGCTGGTATGCAGGCCGAGCGGACCGTCCTGCAGTGCGTCCTGCACGGCGCCGGCATAAGTCGGCAGGCTGCAGGCAAGGGTGAGCGTGCCGGCAATGGCGAAGCGCGTGTTGCGGATGATTTTGCGCATGGCCGGGCTCACTTTTCCGAAGCCGGCTTGCGCGTCAGCCAGGCGAAGAATCGGTTGATGAACTCCGGGCGTAGCGTGTAGATATACGCAGCGACAAAGGCGTTCAGAACTGCAGTCACCAGGAACAGCTGCGGCACGCTGCAACCGGCGCCCAACAGGACGATTGCAAGGACCGCTGCGACCACCATGAAAAGTGCATTGACGATATTGTTGCCAGCGATCACGCGCGAACGATGCGAGGCTTCCGAGCGCGTTTGCAGCAGGGCATACAAAGGCACGCAGTAGAAGCCGCCGAAGACACCGATCAGAATGAGGTCGGCAACCACGCGCCAGCTGCCCGGCTGTGCGAGAAACTGAGTCGCACCCAGTCCGCTCACCGCGCCGGCAATGGGCGAGGCGAAGTAGAGATCCACGGCGAACAGCGTCAGCCCGATTGAACCGAGCGGCACGAGGCCAGGTTCGACCTGTTTGCGCGACAGCTTTTCGCAAAGCAGCGAGCCAAGGCCGATGCCGATCGAGAAGAGGGCGAGCAGCAGGGTCACCACGCTTTCGTTGCCGCCGAGATGGTTCTTGGCAAAGGCCGGAAACTGCGACAGGAACATGGCGCCGTAGAACCAGAACCAGGAGATGCCGAGAATCGACAGAAACACCGAGCGGTTCTGCTTGGCGGATGCGAGGTTGCGCCACGTCTCGGTCAGCGGATTCCAGTTGATGCGCAGGCCCGGTACCGGCGGCGGCGCCAGCGGCACGCCGCGGCTGGCGAAATAGCCAAGTACAGCAATGCTGAAACAGGCGGCGGAAGCGTAGTGGCGGCCATTCTCGCCGAGGCCAATTAGCGTGCCGCCGAGGATGGTGCCGAACAGGATGGCGAGGAAGGTGCCGGACTCGATCAGCGCATTGCCGCCGATCAGCTCGTCCTCGTGCAGATGCTGCGGCAGGATCGAATACTTGAGCGGCCCGAACAGCGTCGAGTGCATGCCCATCAGGAACAGCGCCGTCAGCAGCAGGGGCAGGTTCGGCAGCCAGAAGCCTGCCGCGGCGATGATCATGATGCAGATCTCCAGCACCTTGACCAGACGGATCAGCTGCGACTTCTCGTATTTGTCGGCGAGCTGACCTGCCGTGGCGGAAAACAGGAAGAAGGGGAGGATGAAGATGCCGGCGCAGGCGTTGACCATGAGTGCCGGATCGAAGTGCGTCATGGTGGCGCCCTGGAAGGTGATCAGGATCACCATCGCGTTCTTCAGGACGTTGTCGTTGAAGGCGCCTAGGAACTGGGTGATGAAGAGCGGCAGGAAACGGCGCTCGTTGAGAAGCTTGAATTGTCCGGACATGTCGAGGCTCCCTGTTTGTTATTTGTTACGGCGGCGCAACTGTACTATGTGAAAGCACGGATATGGCAAAGGCATATTCAGCAATTTGTCCACAGCAGTTTTTCCTTGGCTAACGGTAGCTGATGAAGTGATTAAACATATCAACATATTTGCTAAAGCAAAGCGGGCTCAAGCCCGCTCAAAAATCAGACTGCTTCATCGATATAACCGAGCACCCGGCCCAGCACATCCTGCAAATGTCCCTTGGCGATCCAGTAGAACACTTCCTTGCCCTCCTTGCGTGAATCAAGCACGCCGGCCTCGCGCAGAATTTTCAGGTGATGAGACACGGTCGGCCGCGACAGGGTGGAAGCCTCGGCCAGTTGCGTCACGTTAAGACGCTCGCCGCGCTCGAAGGTGAGCAGGATGCGCTGGCGTTGCTCATCGCCGAGGGCAGTGAACACCTTGGATACCGTCTGCCAGATGTCCGGAATTTCTTTTGCGTAGATGGCTTTCATGTCGATAACTATAAACACGTCGACATGATTGTCAAGCAACAATTTGAAGCAATCTTTTTTCTGTCTCCATAAGTTATGCGTATGTGATTGAATTTGGCGGGGAAGTTCCTTGCAGTTTGATTGACTTCTGTCAGCATTTCGTTTACATTCTCGCGGCTTTTTGGTGCGGAAGAACGGCTTCATTCCCGCATCTGGGGCATCAAGCAGAGGAGCGCATCGGCGGCAGGAAAAGCATGACGGCGCCTGGGTTCAAGGGGCGAAATTGATAAAAGTCATACTTCTGCAGTCGGGTCTGGTAGCAACGGTGGCCGCAATTGCGGCGGGTCTGGTGGGCGCGCGTGGCGCGATATCAGCCCTGGTCGGCGGTTTTGCCTACATCCTGCCCAATCTCCTGTTTGTGCTGCGCATGTCATTCATGCCGGGGCGGGCTTCTGTCTTGACGTTTTTCGCTGGCGAGTTTTTCAAGATCGCCGGCACCATAGGAATACTGGTTGTCGCGGTGCGGTACTACGAGGTGCACTGGTTGTGCATGCTGGTCGGGCTGCTCGCGGCGCTCAAGGCGAATTTGTTTGCATTCTTGCTGAAAACTTGACATGTCCAACGTAACCGAAGCCGCTGCCAACGCAGCCGAACACGCCGAAGCTGCTGCAGCTCACGGCCCTTCCGCCGGTGAATATATTGTTCACCACCTCACGCACTTCAACAGCACCGGGCATCCGCAAGCGTCGATCATCGATTTCTCGATCATCAACGTCGACACCCTGTTCTGGTCTGTGTCGCTCGGCCTGCTGACCGTCTTCATTCTGTGGCTGGCCGCGCGTAAGGCCACCTCGGGTGTGCCGGGCCGCTTCCAGGGCTTCATCGAGCTGATGGTCGAGATGGTTTCCGATCAGGCCAAGGGCATCATCCACTCCGACGAGTCGCGCAAGTACGTTGCGCCGATGGCCCTGACGGTCTTTGTCTGGGTGTTCCTGATGAACGCCATGGACTTCCTGCCGCTCGACGTGATCCCGGCGATCTGGCAAAACATTACCGGTGACCATCACGCCTATATGCGTGTCGTGCCGACCGCCGACCTGAACGCTACCCTCGGCATGTCTGCCGGTGTGCTGCTGCTGTGCCTGTACTACAACATCAAGATCAAGGGTATGGGCGGCTGGATTCACGAACTGTTCACCGCACCTTTCGGCAGCCACCCGGTGCTGTATCCCATCAATTTCGCCATGCAGCTGATCGAATTCGCCGCCAAGACCATTTCCCATGGCATGCGACTGTTCGGCAACATGTATGCAGGCGAACTCGTCTTCATGCTGATCGCCCTGATGGGCGCAGCCTGGGGTGCCTCCGGTGCGAGTGGCCCGATGCTGTTCATCGGACACGTGCTGGCTGGCTCGGTTTGGGCCATCTTCCACATCCTGATCGTCGTGCTGCAGGCCTTCATCTTCATGATGCTGGCACTGGTGTACATCGGCCAGGCGCACGAAGGTCACTAAGCAAGTTCTGTTGTAAAGCCCGTTTCGTTTTAATTTTTACTTTTCAATAAAGGAGTTGTTCATGGAACACGTTCTCGGTTACGTTGCTCTGGCTGCTGGCCTGATCATCGGTCTTGGCGCTATCGGTGCCTGTATTGGTATCGGCATCATGGGTTCGAAGTACCTCGAAGCTTCGGCTCGTCAGCCTGAGCTGATGAACGCTCTGCAAACCAAGATGTTCCTGCTGGCTGGTCTGATCGACGCTGCCTTCCTGATCGGTGTCGGTATCGCGATGATGTTCGCTTTCGCCAACCCGTTCATCCTGAAGTAATCGCCCTTTAATCTCGCAACGCTTTAAGGAGCGAAACCGTGAATTTGAACGCAACGCTGTTTGCCCAGCTGATTGTGTTCTTCGTGCTGGCCTGGGTCACCATGCAGTTTGTGTGGCCCCCCATCGTGAAGGCACTCGATGAGCGTGCGCAAAAGATTGCCGACGGACTTGCGGCAGCAGACAAGGCGAAAACCGACCTGGCCCATGCCGAAAAGAAGGCGGTCGACGAGCTGAAGAAGGCTCGCGAATCCGCTGCTGAACTGCGCTCTGGCGCAGAAAAGCAAGGCACCCAGATCGTCGAAGAAGCGCGCGCGGAAGCGGCTCGCATCATCGCTGCCGCCCGTGAAGCTGCCGAAGCCGAAGCCGGTGTCGCCGCCCAGCGCGCCCGCGAAGCCCTGCGTGAGCAGGTTGCTACGCTGGCCGTTGCCGGTGCTGAAAAGATTCTCCGCAAGGAAATCAACGCCCAGGCCCACGCCGATCTGCTGGCACAACTGAAGTCGGAGCTGTAATCCGCCATGGCCGAAAACCTAACCCTCGCCCGCCCCTACGCCGAAGCTGCATTCCAGCTGGCCAAGGGCGCGTCCGCGCTGCCGGCATGGTCGCAGGCGCTTGGCAAGCTGGCCGCTGTCAGCGCTGCTGCAGAAATGCAGGAGTGCATCAGCGATCCGCGCCTGGCTCCTGATCAGCTGGCCAAGCTGTTTGTCGGCGTGGCCGGCGACGGTCTGGCGGCCGAGCAGCAAAACTTTGTCCGTGTGCTGGTCGATAACGACCGTCTGCAAGTCCTGCCTGAAATTGCCGAGCTGTTCGATGAGTTGAAAAATACTCACGAAGGTGTGCGCGAAGCGGTGGTCGAATCCGCCTTCCCGCTTGACGCTGCAGCTACCGCCGGCATCGTGGCCGATCTTGAAAAGAAGCTCGGCTGCAAGATCCAGGCGACTGTGACCGTCGTTCCCGAACTCATCGGCGGCGTCCGTATCGCCATCGGTGATGAAGTCATTGACGCCTCCGTGAGCGGCAAGCTTGCTGCCATGGCCATCGCGCTAAAGAACTAGGAGCAATTCCATGAACCTCAATCCCTCCGAAATCAGTGATCTGATCAAGAGCCGGATCCAGAACATGCAGCTGTCCGCCACTGCCAAGAATGAAGGCACGGTGGTGTCAGTCACCGACGGTATCGTCCGTGTGCATGGCCTCGCCGACGTGATGCAAGGCGAAATGCTGGAATTTCCGGGCAACACCTTCGGCCTCGCGCTGAACCTCGAGCGCGACTCTGTCGGCGCCGTTGTTCTGGGTGAGTACGAGCATATTTCCGAAGGCGACACCGTCAAGTGTACCGGTCGCATTCTCGAAGTCCCGGTCGGTCCGGAACTCCTCGGCCGCGTCGTGAACGCGCTGGGCGAGCCGATCGACGGCAAGGGCCCGCTGAATGCCAAGAAGACCGACAAGATCGAAAAGGTCGCCCCGGGCGTGATCTGGCGTAAGTCGGTCGACCAGCCGGTGCAAACCGGTCTGAAGGCCATCGACTCCATGGTTCCGGTCGGTCGCGGCCAGCGCGAGCTGATCATTGGCGACCGCCAGACCGGCAAGACTGCCGTGGCCGTCGACGCCATCATCAACCAGAAGGGCCAGGGCGTTTTCTGTATCTACGTCGCTATCGGTCAGAAGGCTTCGACCATCGCCAACGTCGTGCGCAAGCTCGAAGAGAACGGCGCGCTCGAATACACCATCATCGTTGCCGCTTCGGCCTCCGACTCCGCTGCAATGCAGTTCATTGCACCGTACGCCGGCTGCACCATGGGCGAGTACTTCCGC